>CAZFEZ010000074.1:0-5101 GCA_964518225.1 uncultured Methanosarcinales archaeon
CGGAGTTTTCAACAGCATATTGGCTTTGGTAGTTCCGGCAAGTGTGGTTGTGGCGCTGAAAGAAGTTTGGGCGCTTGCAAAAGGCGAATAAATAACTTTTTTCTTTTTATTTTATTTTTCTTAAACTATTTATAGTAAGCTGAATTTCTGCTATGCATGGAAATCTTGCCCAAGATAGAGATTGTGGACCTTGCACTGTACCTTGATTCTACATTGGTGATAGCGGATATACATATTGGCTATGAAGAAGCACTAAACAAGCAGGGTGTTTTAGTGCCGAGGCTCCAATTCAATGAGATGACTGAAAGGATGAATAATATATTTGAAGCTCTAAAGAACAAGAAGATTGAAAGGATTATTGTGAATGGCGATTTGAAGCATGAGTTTGGCACAATATCTGAGCAGGAATGGCGAAATACGCTAAAGTTTATTGATTTGCTGGCAAAGCGCTGCAATGAAGTGATATTAATCAAAGGTAATCATGACAATATCTTAGGTCCAATAGCTAAGAAGAGGAATGTCAAGGTTGTTGATTATTTTGTCGTTGACCCAATAACGGAAAAATCCAATACTGGTAAAAGTTCAATAAAAAGTCCATTAAAAATAAAAAAAACGCTTATAATTCATGGCAACAAAATTCCGGCAAAGGAAGTGCTTCGGGATATATCTACAGTAATAATAGGCCATGAGCATCCTGCTGTCTCGCTCAAAGAAGGCCCAAGAGTTGAGCAGTTCAAGTGCTTTCTTAAAGGCAGTTACAGGGGCAGGACCCTGGTAGTGCAGCCGTCTTTTAATACCCTAATTGAAGGGACTAACCTGTTAAGGGACAGAATTTTGAGCCCTTTTCTTAAGCAAAACATTGGTAATTTTGATGTTTACGTTGTTGAGGATAAGATCTATGAGTTCGGGAAGCTGAAGGGGTTAAGGAAAAGGTAAGTGAGATTTTATTATTTCCTACAGCGCCGAACATAAGTAACTATACTCACGGATAATAATGATTATAGGAAATTTTGAAATATATCAACTTATTTAAAAATTATCAATTTTTAAATTTCGAAAACCTTATACGTTTTCTCTATGCCAAAATTATCTTAGAGAACTTTGGATCAAATGACAAAAATAATGAATTATTTGTAGTCCCCTGTAATGAAAAATCTTTTGATATCCATGAAAAGATTGCAGTGCCTGTGTTATTTTAAACAAAATTTATATACTCCAAGAGGTTTAATGAACAGTAAGGGGCTTATATTAAATTAAAACACACTATACCAGTTACGGCAGAATATTGAATGTCAAGATTAGGCACTAAATAATTGCATTTTATTATCTAAAATTGGCTTATCGTGCCTAATTTCAGGATAATTTCATCAATTTAAAAGTGCAATCAATCTTTTTATTGATAGGTAACCATGTTAGAAGACAAACTAAACAACCTCACTAGGGGGCTTGTACTTTTTATAGATGATGATAGGAATATGCTTGAGATGTTAAGCCGACGTGCAAAACACGAAGGATTTTTTGCAGTTAAAGCCAGCAACTCTGACGAAGCGGTACGCCAGTATGGGCGGACAAAGCCTGACGCTGTAGTTGTGGACTTGAAAATCGACGGCGATCCTAAAGGCGGATTAAAAATACTGCAAGACCTTAATAGCATAGATCCTCTGATAACCAGCCTGATACTTACAGGAAGAGCCAGTTATGGAGCAGTTAAGGATTCATTTGGTCTGGCATCAGCTTATATTGTAAAACCGGTTGGTGATGAATTTTGGGAAAGATTAAGGACAGCCATCTCCTCCACTGAGGAAAGGAGAAAAGATGTAGCAGGAAGAATTGCATCTCTTATTCTCCACAAGGGTGCCTTGAATCGTGATACTGCGCCAATGCGGGTTGATGAGTATCATGGCAGTGCTTTCAAGGCAATCCTTGACACATTTCCCTACAGGGACAGCGCTTTCACACTTGATTCTGCCCTGGGGGCAGCTAGTTTACGGCATATAGCACTTGAAATGCCATATCCGGAAAGCGCTAAAGCGTTCTTGTTCAAAAGATATAGCTCTAGTGCCGAACTTGCGATTCAAATTGATAATCAGAGCAGGAGTGCCCATGCAGGTATCAAACACCCCGGGTTCATATACTTTTGGGCAGATAAAGGTGATAATACTTATGTGATGCATCCTGTTATTTTTGGGCCAAACTATGCGCATATCTTCTCCATTCTTAACTCAGCCATACACGCAGTTAAATCAAGCCCTGCTAAAAAAGAAGAAGCAGCGCAGGCTAAGGACGCACTTATCAAGGTTAGCCTGGACTCAAGTGTGAGATGGTATTCTATAGGTTCTAACGATTGGTGCGACGTATCAAAATGTTTACTGGAAACTAAAGAATTTAACAAAATTTTAGAAAGAAGGCTGTATGATATGCGAACAAGATACAAAGCTGCTTTTAAAAACGCATTGCACAGGTTAAGCAGGATAAGCCGGAAAAAAATTGGACTCCGTGAGATTAGGAAAGTCTTGGAATGCGTGGGCGATTTCCCTGCCATTACTCCCTACAGCAATCTTCAGGATAACACTGCATTTTCTAGTGTTCTGCTGGATTACAGCCCGCAAAATGTGGGCATTGAGTTGGGTGTACTAAGACCGACTCCGGAATCCTTCTTCAAAATTATGGAAAAGATTAAGCAGGAAGAAGGCGGCCTTCCGGCAGCCCTTTCGAAGAGATATGCAATTTTTGATACATCGCCAAGAACCGGCCACGTTTTCGAGGACTTTATTCATTTCATACATAGCCCTGAAGCTGGCCTTAGCATTAAAGAAAGGCTTGATTATTTCAAGTATTTTGTTAATAACTACTCTAGCCAAATTGGCCCAGAATCTTCTGATTCCTATGCATTATGGATGGCATACGCGATGATGGGCATATACAAGGCTCCGAGAAAATCCACAAGGTATCTTGAGCAGTATATACCTAACAGCATGGATGACTTTGCCAGATTCACAATAAGCCGGCAAGAATTAAAAGCAAGAAGGGCGGAATACTTCAGGAAAACAAAGCATTGGGTAAATGAAGCCAAATGGTTCGCAGCTTTAGCCCACCTGCTGTCAGAACAGCAGAAGGAAGCCTCAACATTTGATTCTCTCGAGAGGATTGTCGGCGATAATCTGGCTGTGGAAGAAGACGCACAAAGATACCAGAAAGCCCTGCTCAGGCACGGATCTGCAATGGACCCGATGAAATTAACAGACAGGATGATTTACCTGCATAATTTTCTTCAGCATTACTTTTCCGATATGAGAATCTAGCGGTTAACTGCCGGATTTTCGTGGTTCTTGAATTCCAGCACCAGATAGGGGCCTGCAAGATTGAAAATGTCTGTTGCCAGCGTCAGCAAATTGTGGAATACCACGACATCACAAGGCTTTTTTACCTGAGGCAGGATGGAATACAAATTCTTAATTAGGGAATCCCTTTGTTCTTTCAAATTAGAAAGGTCTTTACTGTCAAACTTATAAAACAGTGTGTAAAAATTTCTCAGCATTTTGTTTGTAGCATCAAAACAGCCCCATAACCCTTCATTCATTTCAATTTTTTTTGATTCCAGGCTTATGAAGTACCTGTAAAAATACTTGTAGTGGTCGGCAATGCTTTCAAGCTGCTCCACAATGAAGTATATGGGGCCAATCCGGTCATACCTGTCAGAACCGTAAACGTTCAAATATCTCCTGCAGAATGTGGTAAACCTGTTGTTTGTTTCCTCCAGCAATAGAAGCTCGTTTAATCTTGATAGATCACCCTGCCTTAATGCGTAATACCCATCCTCTGCCATTGACAGCAGTAGAAGAAATGTCTGCCTGAGCACCTGATTGAATTCTTTAGTGCTTTCTGAAACATTCTTTATAACGCAGTAATTCTTCCCTATCTCAAGAATTTCAAAGCCTATTGCTTCCTTTCCGAGAGAATTCTGAATGGATGCAAATGTGTTCCTTTCATCATAATTCAGCTTCAGCTCGTTTACCCCCCTTTTGTAAAGCGCATGCAGCGCTCTTGGAATCATTTTACCGAACGGGGCTATATCCATCTCCACCCTTTCGTTGGTTTCTCTCTTCTCGCACCTTATCAGAATATTGTCTCCGGAGACATCAACATCCAATTCATCCCCTTTTTTTACATTATGCTGCCTAATCCATTTGGAAGGGAGGGATATAATCAGCGTGGAAGGTCCATGCTGCACCACTTTTCTTTTGATTTTTGACCACCTTGAGGAATAGCCTGTAGGTAACACACATATATATAATTTACTTTTTTGCTTATAACTGCTACTTATATAAAAAGAGCATATATATACATTCGCGCATATTTTTAAGAAACTTAAAGTATGATTATTATAGAGGGTTTTGAAAAAAGTGGTTTTTTATGTAAAAATTACTTTTCTCTAACTTAAACACAGAAAAAGAATTCTGCTTCTTGTTTTCCTCTCAGTTTTTGTTGCATGCTCGCCGTATTTTCCACTAATTGTTTATGGCTATCGCTATCTTCTTTCTCTCGAGTGTAAGAAGTACATCAATCACTATCGAAAGCATTCAGATTTCCTTTAATAATTTCGTGCAAGAGATTCCAAACGTTGCAAAATATCTTAAATATCTTATTTTCATAGCATTTGTTGAATGGTGTTTAAGGATTGGCAACTGGATGATCGGCTCTGATAAGAAAAAAGATAGTTAGAATTTCTATCTATTTTTGTGCCACTTTATAATAATCAAAAGTAATTAACTGCTCCCAGCGGCATTCCTATAAACCCAGTTTCTTAGCACAATTGGAGTAATAATGGTTGTCAATAAGCTCATCAAAACAAGCGAGACATAAATATCCTGCTTTATCAGCCCCGCATTAAGCGCTATCAATGCAACAATCATTGCAACTTCCCCTCTTGGCGACATCCCCCACCCTACTATTGATGAATCTTTGTGTGACAAGCCCTGCAGCTTTGCCGGGATATAGCAGCCTACAACTTTTGAAATTACTGCAATAACCGTCAGCGCCAAAAGAAACCAAATCACATTTAATGATAATGCCTTGACATCTGCAAGTATCCCCAATGATA
>CAZFEZ010000075.1:0-5097 GCA_964518225.1 uncultured Methanosarcinales archaeon
TAAGTACATTCAATCCGGAATTTCTATGAAAAGAACGCATACCTGCGGCGAGCTTGCAGACAAGGACGTGAACAGGAAAGTATCCTTGTGCGGCTGGTGCTCCACAAGAAGGGACCATGGGGGTGTTATCTTCATAGACCTAAGGGACAGGTATGGGATAACACAAATAGTTTTTGACCCGAGCAATGAAGCAAAAAGCCATAAGGCTGCAGAGACTTTGAGAAGGGAAGATGTCGTGATTGTGGAAGGGATTGTAAGAAAAAGGCCTGGCGGAATGGAAAATGAAAAGCTGCATACCGGAAAAATTGAGGTTCTCATAAACAATATTTTAAGCGTGAACAGGGCGCAGACCCCTCCGATAGAGATAGATGACAGGGCAGAGGCCTCAGAGGAAATGCGCCTTAAGTACAGGTATCTTGACTTGAGAAGGCCCAAAATGCAGAAGCAGCTTATGTTCAGGCATAATGCCATGGCTGCAGTCCGTGAGTATTTCAGCCAGCTTAATTTCATTGAGATAGAAACTCCGATGCTCATCAAGAGCACCCCGGAAGGCGCAAGGGATTACCTCGTGCCAAGCAGGATACATCCGGGCAAGTTCTATTCATTGCCTCAGAGCCCGCAGATTTACAAGCAGATTCTTATGATTGCAGGCTATGACAGGTACTTCCAGTTTGCCAGATGCTTAAGAGATGAGGATTTAAGGCAGGACAGGCAGCCGGAGCATACCCAAATTGATGTCGAGATGTCGTTTGTTGACATTGAAGATATATTTCATTTGACTGAAGGGCTGATTAAGCACGTTTTCAGGAAAGTTCTGAACAAAGACGTGAAAATTCCTTTCAAAAGGCTTGCATATGCGGAGGCTCTGGAAAAATACTCAACAGACAAGCCAGATATAAGGTTTGGGATGGAATGCTGCAATGTGACAGAAATCGCAAAAGGCTCTGAATTCAAAGTATTTCTTGATGTTATAAAAAAAGGAGGTATTGTCAAGGTTCTGAATGCAGAAGGCTGCGGGGAAAAGCTTGGCAGGAACCAAATTGACGAGCTGATTGAGTTCGCAAAGGAGAATGGCGCTCAGGGGCTGGCATGGATGAAAGCCGGAAAAAACAGCTCGCTTGAAAGCAATATAGTGAAATTCTTTCCTGAGCAGGTGCAGAAGCAGCTCATTGAAAGAACAAAGGCAAAGGCCGGAGATTTGCTTCTGTTTGCGGCAGACAAAGAAAAGATTGCTAATGATGTCCTATCAAGAATAAGGCTGAGGCTGGGGCATTCACTTGGCCTGATGAAAGAAGATGATTTTGCTTTTTGTTTTGTCACGGATTTTCCGATGTTCGAGTGGAATGATGACGAGCAGAAATGGGACTTCTGCCACAATCCGTTCACAATGCCAAAGGAAGAATTTTGGGAACGCATGGAGCAAGAGCCTGTAAATGTCCTTTCATACCAGTATGATTTTGTTATGAACGGCTCTGAACTTTTCTCAGGCTCTGTCCGCAACACAATTCCGGAGCTGCAGGAGCGCACTTTCAGGGTTACAGGGATGTCAACAGAGCAGATAAGGGAAAAATTCGGGTTTTTGCTTGATGCCTACAAGTACGGCGCTCCAAGCCATGCCGGCTTCGGCCTGGGATTTGACAGGCTTGTTGGACTGATGCAGGGCATACATGACATAAGGGAAGTAATCGCTTTTCCAAAAAATAAGGCAGCCGAATCTTTGATGGACGACGCTCCAAACGAAGTCAGCGAGAGGCAGCTGCAGGAACTGCACATCAAACTGGATTTTGTAAAAGACGCAGGGAACATTATCTTGGACAAGATAAGGGACATTTTGAACAGGGAGAAGATAGAGTATGAAGTGCTTGAGCACAAGCCCGTTTTCACAAGCAAAGAGGCTGCCGAAGTCCGGGGAACAGAGCTAAAGCAGGGCTGCAAGGCTTTGATATGCAGCACAGAAGAAGGCTTTGTGCAGGCTGTGGTCTCTGGGGTAACAGAGATTGATATGCAAAAACTGCAAAAACTGACTTTGTTCAGGAAAATCGAGCTGGCAAATGCAAAGGAGGTAAAGCAGGCTACCGGCTGCAGCATAGGCTCTGTGCCTCCGTTCGGAAATTTGTTTGGATTGAAGGTCTACTTTGACAGGTCAGTTGTTGAGAATGAGATTGTGGCTTTCAATGCCGGAGCCCATACAAAAAGCATCAAGATGAAATGCAGGGATTTGGTAAAAGTTGTGAATCCGGTTATTGGTGAGTTTTCTAAATAATTGGTTTTGATTCGAAGTTGAGCTGCACTACTCTTTCAAGATAATTTTTTAATTGATTTCTTTATGTCTGCAAGTCTACGCAGGTTTTTGCTGACATTAAAAATTGCTTTTTTATTATAAGAAACAAAAGGCAATAAATTGAGTTCCTCGCATGCGATATTATAAGCCTCCAAAAATTCAACTGTATTCATTTTGACTATTTTTTCAAAATCCTGTTCTTCAAGAAAAAATAGTATGCACTGGACTATTGATGGTCCGATAGTATAAACTTCTGTGTGAATTGAGTCCTTAATTTTTTCTATTTCTTTAAAATTAAAGTTTTTTAAAAAATAAATTTCAACAAGTTGCTTTTTCTCATCTTGACTAATATAAGGTGACCTCTGCTTCAAATCGTTGTGTATACCATCCAATAATCTTTGGATAGAATCAAAAAGAGAATCAATGCCACTTTGTAGTTCTTCAGCACTCCTTCTAGCAAATCGGTATTCTGATAATACGGCGTCTTTATTAAGCTTGTATCTATCTGTACTGCTAAAAAATTCTGCCTCACCTTCTATTTTCACATCATCAGCTATTTCTAATATTGCAGTTCTTAGGTAAATATATGCCAAACTAAAATTAGCCCTCTTAAAATATAATAAAAAGTCAAACCATGTTTCTCCAAACTTACCAATTGCTTTCGTCAATTTTTTCCCATATCTTTGAAGTTCTCTTACTTTAAGTGCTTTTTGATGCTGAAAGTTGTGGAATAACTCGTGTACTACAGTTTCATTGAGAATGCTACGGACTATCGAATTTATAATGGACTCATTCTTCGTGAAAAAAGTGTTAATATCGTTTTCTATATTTACGCCTCCTTTCTTTAGTTCATCAATCGTATCTTTCCATAGGCTATCAACCCAAATGAAAATATTAGGAATACCCTTTTCTTGTAATGAACTATCAACCTTCCCTTGATTAGATGTTTCAAGCGAAGAAACAAAATCTAAGTTGGACCTATAATTTTTTTTTGTGAAATTTGACAGAAAGATACTAATTTTTGGAAAATTTTCTGAATATTTGCTGCTAAAGATTATCTCTGCTATGAGTTTGCACAGCCAAATTTTTATTTCATAATTAAGATAGTGTATAGAACCATCTTCTTTAAAGATAATAGAATTGTTATTTGACTTAATTTCAATTATTTTTTTCCAAAAGAATCCTTTAAACCACAATGGTCTTTTCATTGAATTGAAATTATGTTAGATAAACAATATGCACAGTACTCATTATCTACTCATTAAAGATTGCAAATTATCACATAATTCTAGGTATAACCTATTGTGGCTTTTTGGTTGCTTACGGGACTTGGCCCATATTAGGGATTTACTAAATTCAGAAAACCAAATTCCATGTTTTTTGAATATTGCCATAGCTCTTGCAACCAAATCTAAAATTTTGGAAGATGCTAATCTTTCATCGAAATATGGACTCACAATACCATAAGACAAAAATGCAGAAAAACTTCCAATAAATTTACCGAGCATTACGGGAAAATCTTTCGAAAATTCCTTCTCTCTATATTCTACATCCTCAATTATACCCTTTAATTCACTAATAGATAGTTCAGTAAAATTATTGCCTTGTTTTTTAGCAAAATATAAAAGCTTATCCTTCATTGCAATGAATGAACTATCAAAAAAACGAATGAAAATAGCAAGTTCACTTTCCCTCACTAGTCTGTTTAATTTCAATCTGGGATTTGTTGCTATTCTTAAAAACTGTTCTTCTGCATGTTCACGATAAGAGTGGTAAATATGTGAGTCCCTGAGTTTATTTTGCATCCACTTAAGTAAACCCATTGTGATTAAGCTTCAAATTCCTTTATATAAAAATCTTACGTTCTTAGCCCATAAAACTCGGCTAGCCTTTATTGTTTGAGTTGGCTTTTGTTGCATCCAAAACTTTTTCTTATATCATCAGACTTGCTTTTGGGACATGATGATTGCCTAATGCTCAGCAGATGAACTACAGAATTAACTGCTATACAATGTGTTAGATAATTATGCAGTATCTGGTGTTTTTTTGGATTATCAGAAATAGTGGTGTTATACCCCCTAATTTTACAGCTCAAAATAAAAACATATTTAAACATACTTTTTCCATTCGGGATTAGCATGGTTTTTGAGCAGCTATTCCAATTAAGGTGGATTGAAAGAAAAGAGCATGCATTCTTTCTTGGCTTCATCTATTCTGTAATAGGCTTGATATCTGCAAGGCTTATATTCCCAAGCAATGTAGGATTGATGAGTGTTGCATTCACGTCAATACTTCTGATACCTTCCCTTAACCTGCTTTTAAGGATGGAGGAGAATGTTGAGATCAGGGAGAAAAAGCTGTCATTAACTCGGCTGTTTAAAGACCACAAGGATATCTTTAAAGTCTATATTTTCATGTTTTTAGGGGTTTTTTTAGCTTATAGCATTGTGTCATTAATTATTCCGGACATAAGCATTCAAAAAATGTTTGCAACTCAGCTAAAGAGCGCCGGCATAAGCGGCTTGGCAATCTTTGAAGGTCCGTTATCCGGGCTTATACTGAATAATCTGCTGGTTTTTGTCGTATGCTTTATTCTTTCACTCATTTACGGCGCTGGCTCTGTGCTGTTTTTAACATGGAATGCGTCTGTATGGGGCATTGTCTTCGGATTTTTTGTAAAGCAGAGCGCATCACTGAACAATTCAAACGTATTTTCCGATTTTGTCCATTCAGTTATCCCTTTCCTGCCGCATATGACAACAGAGGCATTGGCATACATAAGCGCGGCGATTGTAGGCGGGATTGTATCTAAGGCT
>CAZFEZ010000076.1:0-5055 GCA_964518225.1 uncultured Methanosarcinales archaeon
CGTGTTGATGGCAATCCATTAGGCATTGAAACATCGCTTGGGCATTCTTATTCTACTATTCTTGAAGAATTAGCAAGAGAAGGATTGGATTCAACTCCAAAGCCAGGAGAATTTTTGAATCATATAAAAGCCAGCTTGGTGTCAAGAGGGAATGCTTATGAATCAAGAAGAACTACAATGGAAACGCCAACATATTTTTCAACATGTGTTGAACCAGTCTTAGAATATATGAAGAGTAATGGGTTAAGCCGAGAAACTCGTTTTAAAGTGATGCTAGAGATATGGGGGACAAGACAGTATGAATATCTGTTAGATTAATAATCAAACCGGGGGTCTGAAGAATCCTTTATTAAATCATTCTCGTCCTTGTACTTCTTGACAAGCATCAGTCTTGTTTTATTGCAGTACGGGCATTTTATAGCTTTTGGCGAGCCTTTCCTGACAGAGAACTTGAACCTGCATGACACACAGATGAACCTTATTGTTTCGCCCCGCTCAGTTTTCTCAAGCGTTATTTTTTCCTTTCTTTCAAGCTTGCCCTGCTTCTCAAGGCACCCCGTACATATCAGCTTATGATTGTGATCATATTTGATATTGTCGAAGTTAAATTCCTTTTTGCATCTTGAACAACTGTATAAGGATAAAGGCATTTCCCGCACCTAACAACCTAATTGGGGTTGTAATTATAAATAATTTGCGGTTTTTAAATAAGGAGGATTACTACGTTGAGATAGTGATACTTACAAATGTTTAAATATACGGCAGCTTTCTTTTAATTTATGGGCTTGGAAGAAGAGCTTAATGGATTTGTTAAATAACATATTACTTCCTTTTCCCTTTCTCAATCTCTTCGGTTATGTGCTCTATCTCGTGCATGTCTGTTATGTCGTGTTGCTCTTTCCCCGGGGTGATACTCTTGTCAATGAATTTCAGCAGTCTTTTTGTATAGATTCTTTCATCTTTTTTTGAAGGTTTTTTAACTGTTGTTTCTTTTAATTGCTTCTTTTCATAATGCTTCTCCTCTTCATGCTTATGATACTTGCCAATGACTTCAAAAACAAGCCCTTCGCTCGGCCTTATTGTAAGATATCTTTTAAAGAATGAATGTCCGATGCCTAACTCAATCAGCCTTGCCTCTTTCATGGTCGGCAGCATAAGCAGTGAAACAAGCAGCCTCAAGATACCTCCAAATGCAGCTCCTGCAAAAATTGCCATGCTTTCAAAGAATTTGTGGTATGCGATGCACCTTACCCTGTTTTCCGGCTTTACAGCATCAAATATGAAGTTGGAAGAGCTTAAGTTGAATGCCGCCCATGAAACTCCAGAGATCACTTCAGCAAAAATCAAATAATAAAAATTGGAAGAGAAAAGCCAGAAAAACGGGATTAGGGGAGTAAGCACTCCGCCTATGTACAAAACCAGCTTTGTGCCCCGCCTGTCTATCATATTGCCCCAGATTCCAACCGCAACAAAGCTGGCTACAATCTCTGCAGCAACAGTCATCGTAAACTGCAGGTATGTAAACTTTAAGTCTTTAAGGAGGTAGACAGCAAAAAAAGGGGCTGCTATGCTTGTTGCAAACTTAAACAGGGTGATATAGCTAACAAAATGGCCATAGTTAGTTTTGTCCATCCTCGTCACAAAGTCAAAAAGCGAGAACTTTTCCTCGTGCGCCAGATCCGGCTCCGGGTTAATCATCATTGCCTTGAACACTCCGGAAAGCGCTCTGCCTATGAAAGCTATAATGAACAGGATTGAAAAGCCGATAAAGGGATTCTTCAAAGAGAAATAGTCTAATGTAAAGCCGGCCGCCAGGGCAGATACAAATGAGGCGGCGCCGACAATCTTGTTCCTAAGCCCGAAAAACCTGCCCCTTCCATAGGTCGGCACTATGTCGCCAAGCAAGGAATTGCCAATCGGCTGCATTAACTGGACAAGCATCGTCTGCAACGACACATATACAATAAGCAGGTATTTTTGATTTGGCGTTGCATAGGGGATGAGCAGCAATGGAATCCATAATATTGCATGCAAAAGCCCCAACTATCTGGGGAATGTAAGTCAGCGCTGCAATCATCCCGACAGAGGCATTCAGCGCAACTGCAAAAGGAGTCAAAAAAGAAGCTGTAAGCCCATCCATAACTGCAAAAGAAGCCCCGTCATAAAGCGAATATTTCAGGCTTTTCTTCACAACATCTTCTGCCATAAAAATCACCTATCCAAGAATAAGCTTAAAGATATGCCTTTTGGTTTTATTCCTCTTTCTTCAGGGTCTCGCCGCATTCCGGGCAGTAACCCTCCCGCACATCAACCTCGGATCCGCATAAGGGGCATTCAAGTGTCGGCTTCATCTTAATCAATCCAAAAGGATAGCAGATATTTAAAGTTAACTCTCCCAATCATATTGGTAGTTTTACCCCCTTTAAGTGATAAAAATAGAAAGATTTATATATAAGCGGGCATAAGGTTATTTTGGTATATAAATATGGGAGGGGGTAAGCATGAAAAAAATCTTAACATTCGGCTTAATGGTTTTGTTGGTAATGGCACTGGGTGTAGCTGGAGCTAAGCCAGAATATAAAGCTGATGAGGTTATTGTTAAATTAAAGGGCAATGTCGATATTGCCGCTGATCCTGTAACCTCGCCAACTGGCATATCCTCTATCGACTCATTGAGTTCAAAGCGCAAAGTTGTTTCTATAGAAAAGGTGCTGGATAAGTCCAATATAAAAAATCAAAGAGCATGGAGTTCTTTCGAGAAGCACGGCATTGATAGGGTTTACTTGATTAAAACGCATAAAAATCTAGACATTAATGAAGCAGTCAGGGAGATGAATAATGACCCTGAAATTGAATACGCAGAGCCTAACTATATATACCATATTGATGCAATTCCAAATGACCCTGGCTTTTCAATCCTCTACGGGCTGCATAACACAGGACAAACAGGAGGCACAGCAGATGCAGATATGGACGCGGCAGAAGCATGGGACATCCAGACCGGAAGCAGTGATGTTGTGATAGCGGTAATTGACACGGGCGTGAATTACAAACACGAAGACCTTTCTTCAAATGTCTGGACTAATCCGGGTGAAATAGCCGGAAACGGAGTGGACGACGATTTAAATGGATATATAGACGACACTATAGGTTGGGATTTCGCCAACAGTGACAACGACCCTTTTGATGATAACGGGCATGGAACCCATGTAGCCGGAACAATAGGGGCTGCAGGCAACAACAACAAAGGTGTTGTCGGGGTAAACTGGAATGTAAGATTAATGCCTCTTAAGTTCTTGGATTTGGGCGGCTCAGGCTCAACAGCAAATGCGATTAATGCAATTAATTATGCTACACGCATGGGAGTTGATGTGATGAGCAACAGCTGGGGCGGTTTCGGATTTTCACAGGCTTTGATGGACACAATTAGCGCTGCGAATGACGCCGGAATTTTGTTTGTTGCGGCAGCTGGAAATAATGGAGGCAATAACGATGCTAACCCTTTTTTTCCTGCAAGTTATGATGTTCCAAACGTTGTATCAGTGGCAGCTACGGACCATAGTGATTCAAAAGCCGGTTTTTCCAATTTTGGATCTGTCTCAGTAGATTTGGGCGCTCCGGGAGTAAAAATTTTTTCAACTCTTCCAAACGGCACTTGCGCTAACTGCAACTCAACAGGATATGGGTATTTATCGGGAACGTCAATGGCGGCTCCTCAGGTTTCAGGAGCAGCCGGATTAATCAAAGCTCAATTCCCCTCATTAACAAGCAACGAGATTAAAACAAGGCTGCTTGGCAGTGTGGATATCACCCCATCATTAGAAGCAGTTACAGTAACAGGGGGAAGGCTTAACGCCTTAAATTCATTAGAAGCTGATTCGGCGCCGCCTTCTGCTGTTGCAAATCTTGCCGTCATAGACTCAGCTACAACCTCTGACTCAGTTACACTTGCATGGACAGCATCAGGAGACGATGGAAATTCAGGCACAGCCAAATCATACGATGTTAGGTACTCAGCCTCACCGATTAATGACATTAATTGGGGTGCTGCATCCAAAGCTCTTAATGAGCCAAGGCCAAAAAGCGCAGGCTCTGCAGAAACTTTTACAGTGACAAACCTGGTAGAAAACACAACATATCACTTTGCCTTGAAGGTAATTGACAATGTGGGCAATCCTTCTGGCTTGTCAAATGATGTATTCGGGAGTACAAAGACTATTTTAGCATTATTCAGAGATGATATGGAAAATGGCGTAAATGGCTGGACTGCAGATGGGTTGTGGCACCAGGAAACTCAAAGGTCCAACAGCCCAAGCAATAGCTGGGCGTATAATAATGGTTCCCCAAACTTTAACTATGATACGGGCAGCCGTAATTTTGGAAGATTGACATCTAAGTTTATTGACCTTTCAGACTCCAACACAGCTTTACTAAGGTTTAAGTATCTTTACCAAACTGAATCAAGCACACTAAATTTTGACCAGAGATTTGTCCAGATAGGGGTAAACGGAGTTTTCACGAATTTAGTCCAGCTTGGAGGAGAGCCGATGTGGGTATGGAATGACTTCACTATGAATATATCCCAGTATGCCCACAATTCAAATGTCCAGGTGAGGTTTTTCTTTGACACAGTTGACAATATGTTCAATAGTTTTGAAGGATGGTACATAGATGATGTAGCTATCATTGGTGATGGGACGCCGCAGGATAACAATAATGCCCCTGTGGCTAACGCGAACGGGCCATATCAGGGAAATGTAAATGTGCCTTTGGCATTTGACGGCTCAGGCTCGTCTGATCCTGATGGCGACAGCCTGACTTATAACTGGAACTTTGGGGACGGCTCAACTGGAATCGGAATAAGCCCAAGCCACGTGTATACAAGCGCGGGCATCTTTGCAGTTTCATTGATTGTAAATGACGGCAAATTAAACTCAACCCCGAGCACTACACAGGCCAATATAACGCCGCAGCAGACTAACAATCCGCCTGTGGCAAATGCAGGCCCGGATCAGAATGTGATCTCAGGAACTCTTGTGGCATTGGACGGCACAG
>CAZFEZ010000077.1:0-4966 GCA_964518225.1 uncultured Methanosarcinales archaeon
AGATTTTTTAAGAAAGAGAGGATTTAATGATTGTCACTTAACTTGACATTACCGAAGATAGAAAGTTTTTTAAACTCCAAGCAAGGTTATATATAAAAGTAGAATACGCATTCTATTAGAGCAGTGGAGCATGTCCTCCGCATTCATACTCAGGGGGTCGCATGTGTTAAATTTTCCAAAAAAATGCATAAAATCACGTTTACTGACTGAACCAGTGGTAGCATTCTTTGTCCTCCGCATCGATACTTATAAGAATCGTTGACATACCCTAAGAAATCACCCGAATAATCCAGAAATTCCCAGCTCCCCACATATGTCTCTAAAATCGTCTTCAGCCAGTTTCGGCTTCGCTGAGGATTTAGCTACTTTATTTATTGAGATGCTATCCGGTATGCCTAAAGAATAATCATACGTCAGTTCAGGCTTGTATCCTCTTTTATTTAACATTCGTGCCAGCTGGCGGATTACCGGCATGACCTCGTAAACCCTTTCCGGACAGTCGCTAAAATTCTCTATCAGAAATTCCGTATCTATCTCAAATTGCTTAACCTGTTCCGGATGCACTAATTCTTGTATCATGTTAATCACCTGTTTACAAATTCATAAGGCATTCGCAGTCCAAACACATGCCGTCGCGTTCAGTAGCACGCCTTATTATCTTCTCACCGCAACTAATGCATATGCCGCATATGCCTGATTCCAGCACTTCAAAAAGAGCCATTACTTACCTCAAACAGAATTAAGCTAAACAGCTTCACTATAACCCCTCATAAAAGCTTCTTCTGCAGGATCCAGTGCGTCCTCTTCAAGCATTGTTTCTCTCGCATCCTCAGAGTAAATATTAGAATCGTCCTCATCTTCAGTTTTTTTCTTCAGCAAGATTATCACCTCATGGCTTAGTTATCATCTTAGTTGAATGCTTATATATAGGCTGTGAAAGCCAATTATAGAATTCAGTTATAGAAGTATCTTTCATAAGATTTATAAATAAAATTTCAAAATCAAGCTGGATGGGGGCAGTTCCAGGCTTGTTTGTTGGGGAAAGCGCTATAATAGATTCAATTTGTATCTTTGTTCTTACCCTCATCTCTCATTTCAGCCTTAAGTACTACAGGATAAAAAAGAACAGGAATTACCTTTTTTTAGCTGTAGCGTTCATTTTGCTGATAGTATCCTTTCTGCTCAAAATTTTTATAAGTTTTGGCGTCGATTACAACGTTATGGGGATGGGGCTTTTAGGCTATGGCAGCATCAATCCCGAAAACTTAACATCGCTGGAATCAGGCGTATTCCTTATCTATTTTTTTTACCACTTAACATTGCTCATTGGGTTATACTTATTTTACGCAGTTTATGACAAACAATCAAAGTCCAATATGATTCTGGCAGTTTATCTTATTGTATTGCTGTCTTATTTCAGCCATTCAAATCCAGCTGTATTTCATTTTAGCGCTTTCATGATTCTCTTTTTGGCAACAATGCTTTGTGTTAACAGGTACATCAGCAAAAAATACCCTGCCACCATGCTGCTGATATTGGGCGTAGCTGTAATAACCGCAAGCCAGGCCCTCTTCACATTTGTTGAGCGGAATGAAAAGATTTATCTAATCGCGGAAGTAGTCCAGCTTGTGGGCTATCTCACATTGCTGCTGACATTCATTGCGGTGCTCATTTATGGCAGGAAAAAGAACAAGGACGGATATTATTGGTGATATGCTGTCTTCTATCATCAATAAGGGCGGTAGAATTAAGCCTACCCACCTTATGTATAAATCAAATATGTCTCATTCTCAAATGAAATCTTACCTTGAAGAGCTGGTTGAGAAGAGCTTTGTAAAAAAAACAATCAGCCATAACAGCGAATACATTATCATAACTGAAAAGGGTTACGATTTCATGGCAAAACTGCGTGAGATGAAAGAATTTGAAAAGGCATTCGGGCTTTAGAATTCATCAACATTTATCAGTTTTGGCTCATGAAAAGAATACCTCAGTATACTAATTCCTACACGACAAATCAAAAGATTTTTATATGAAATTCACGCAAGCTATTATACGTGGGGGTGGGCATATTGCAATTTTTTTCTGATGAGGGGAAGGTGGATTATGTTACTTTGGAAGGCAATATATACACCCACAAACAAATTGAGAATAGAAACGGAATCTTGTTCATGCGAATGAAAAAAAGATTTCTCAGGCATGATGATAAAACTTAAGGAAAAGCGCCTGAGATTACTTTCTGCCATAGTCATTTCATTGCTTGTTGTAAACCTTGCTTTGTTTGCGATGAAGATTATTAACCTATCCGTTTTTTGGGCGGTAATATCACTCGCTGCAATTTTTGCTTACAATTTTTTGCCTAAGAAAACATAGGGGCTTCGCTGCTTTTCTCAACCAGCCTAAGCTGTCAGTTACAGTAATTTAACACTTCTAGTTTAAACCCTTTACGCAAGCAGAGGTTTAAATTTTGCCTAGATGACGTTTAGTCAAAGTTGCTATAAGTTAACTTGCGCTCCCTTTTAGCATGGCTTCGGCGTTAATCAGTTTTGGCAATTTTTGCGCTAAGCACTTATAACTGTAAATGGGTTTTTACAGCTACGCACCCCCAAAAGTATTAATGCCCCCCCCTATTTATAAGTTACCTATATAATCTTTATAGATGCAGCTAGCTGCTTAATTTTAATATTTTCTTGACTTCATTGACAAAAATCTCCGCTTCTTCCTCTGTGTTGTACAAATACAAAGACGCCCTGATGCTTCTTTTTAAGCCGTGCTTATTGAACCAGCTGTGCACGCAATGAGCCCCGCTTCTTGTCATTATATTTCTTGAGCTCTCGAGCATTTTTGACACCAGATGAGGATCCATGCCTTTTATATTAAATGAAACAATCCCCCCTCTTTTTTGCGCGTCTTCGGGCCCGAGGATTGAAATCCTGCTGTCAGATGCAAGCTCCTGAGTTATTGCCCTGTTCAAATTTATTTCTTGCTTTTCAATTTTATTAAAGCCAACCTTCCTTAAGTACTTGCATGCCTCGCTTAATCCTATGATGCCTGCATAATTCTGCAGGCCGGCCTCAAACTTCATTGGAATCTCCTCAACTTCGTAGCTTTCGTACGTAGAGTCAATTACCGTTTCTCCACCAATCATGAACTGTTCCATCTGTTCTAGAACCTTTTTCTTGCCGTATAGGACTCCGGTTCCTGACGGGCCGAGCATCTTATGGCCTGAAAACGCCATGAAATCCACATCCAGGCTTCTTACATCAACTTCTTTGTGCGGCACAGCCTGGGCAGCATCCACAAGCACCAATGAGCCATTCTTGTGGGTAATTTTGCATATCTCCTTTATGGGGTTGGTTACCCCATCAATGTTTGAAGCATATGTGACTGAAACAAGCTTGGTGCGCTCAGAGAAGCTATTGGCAAAATTACCAACATTGAAAGTGCTGTCCGGATTGCTTTGGACAAATTTAACTTTCAGCCCTTTCTTTTTGAGCCTTAGCCACGGAAGCAGATTTGAGTTGTGCTCTTTGTCGCTTAATATAACCTCATCTCCCGGTTTGAATTCGAGAGAATTGGCAACAAGGTTTATTCCGTGAGTTGTATTGCCGGTGAAAACTATCTCTGAAGAATTCTTCGCGTTTATAAGCTTTCTGATTTCGTCTCTGGAAATAGCCACCTCGGTTTCAACCCTTGCAGCAAGCTTATGGGCGCTTCTGCCTGCGCATGCAGGGTACTCATTGTAATACTCATTTATCTTATTGATCACCTGAATAGGCTTCAGTGACATTCATGCACTGTCAAAGTAAATGATGTTCTTTGACAAAATTGGAAAATCTGCCCTTATCCTTTCTACATCAAATCCGAACATCATTTCTCGAGCTCCTCGTCTATTATTGTCTTGAACGTTCTGAATGGTTTTGGCCCAACAATCTTTTGATTATTGATGAAAAAAGTGGGTGTTCCTATTACGCCTGCTTGGATGCCCATCAGAGAATCCGCCTTACCTCGTTCTTGTACTTTTCTGTATCCAAACATTCACTAAACTTTGAAATGTCCATACCTACAGATCCTGCAGCTTCAACCAATGATTCAATATCCTTCATTTTTTCCTGCTCAAGGAAAAGATTTTCATGGTACTCATTGTATCTTCCCTGCTCCAGCGCACAGTCGGCTGCCAGTGCTGAGGTATAGCTCAAGTTATGGTGCGGTATATAAAAATTCTTAAATTGCAGGTTGACTCTGCCTTTATAGTAATCAATGACCTCTTTCATAATCGGCTCTGCTTTCTTTGTATATTGGCAGGCATAGCACCCAAACTCTATAATTGTCAATTCTGCATCTTTGCTGCCTATGATAGGATCATCATTTTCTATTTCTGGATAGGCTATGGCGGATGGAACATCGATATCAGTTTCAGAAATCTTGCTGTTGCTTCCTGTAGGATCAAGCATACAAAAGCCGGTTTCTGAAGGGCCGTTGCAGTTTCCATATTTGGCATAATTATAGATGCCAATACCACTTGCATATGCACTCCATACCAACAACATCAGGATGAGCCAAGAAAGAGGCTTGTAAAACCTGTAAATAAAAGAAGCCAAATTGGATGAAAGTTTGAGCGCTTTCCCGGTTACTTCAGCTTTTATCCTTTCATCAAGGCCGCTCCTGCATTTCCTTAGGGTAGCAGTCCTGAATATACAGTCCAGGGACTCCAATGCGAGTTTCCTGTATCTTACGCTAAATATTCCCAAAATAGCGAAAACAGGCAAAGCTATGAAACACAGCACCATTTTGCCGTATTGTTTTTAATATTTTAATATAAACCTTCGGTTTACAAATATTTTGCCGTATTGTTTTTAATATTAACCTTCGGTTTACAAATTTAAAATAACGCAATCAAAGAAAAATAAGACTATACTCACGGACAAAATCTATTGAGCAATAGTTGTCCGTTCGTAATATGTCG
>CAZFEZ010000078.1:0-4778 GCA_964518225.1 uncultured Methanosarcinales archaeon
CTAGCCTTTTATATTCCCGATTGGCTTCAGCCCGACAACAGGCTTTGAGATTCCAGCCTGCGAGACTGCATCAATAACATCATTTATATTTTTGTAGGCAAATCCTGCTTCCTCCGCCAGTCCTGACATCGAGGTAGCTTTGACATAAATGCCCCTCTTTTCCATGTCTTTCTGCAGCTGCTCGCCTCTGACTTGGTGCTTTGCAGCCGCCCTTGACATTGTTCTGCCGGAGCCATGCGCTGTAGAGCCAAAAGTCTCATCCATTGCCTTTTGAGTTCCGACTAGCAAAAATGAGCCTGTTTCCATTGAACCTCCTATAATCACGGGCTGTCCTGTCTCCTTGTAGAGCTTTGCCAGCTCAGGATGGTGGGGCGGAAATGCCCTAGTCGAGCCTTTTCTATGAACAATAAGTTTTTTCTTTTTTCCATCAATTGTGTGCTCCTCCAGCTTTGCAATATTGTGCGCAACATCATAAACCATATGCATCTCCATTTTTTCAGCATCTGTACGGAAAACTTTTGAAAATCCTTCCCTTATCCTCTGCAGGATAACTTGGCGGTTGGCAAAAGCCATGTTCGCAGCGCATGCCATCGCCTTGTAGTAGTCCTGGCCTTCATTGCTTTGGAACGGAGCGCATGCAAGTTCCCGGTCATAAACTTCAATATTGTATTTCTTCATCACCCCCTCAAAAATCCTCAAGTAATCTGTTCCAATCTGATGTCCGAATCCTCTCGAGCCGCAATGAACCATCACGACAATCTGCTCTGGTTCTGCAATTCCGAATCTTTTTGCAATCCCCTCATCAAAGATATTTTCCGCCCTCACAATCTGGATTTCGAGATAATGGTTGCCGGAGCCCAGAGTTCCCAATTGGTTCATTCCCCTTTCAATTGCCTTTGAGCTTACTTTCTCAGGCTCCGCCCAGTCTATCCTTCCATGGCCTTCCGTCCTTTCAACATCTTCCTGCCACCCGTATCCGTTTTCAACGCACCATTTTGAGCCGTATGTGACTATCTCATTGAACTGGCTTTTATTCGCATTGACAAATCCTTTTGCGCCCACGCCTGATGGGACTGTTTTAAACATCGTATCGACTAATTCCTTCAATTTTGGCTGAACTTCCTTGGAAGTTAGATTAGTTGTGACAAGGCGCATGCCGCAGTTTATATCAAAACCTATTCCGCCCGGTGAGATTACTCCAGCTTCTGCATCAAAGGCTGCAACACCGCCGATTGGAAAACCGTATCCCCAGTGCCCATCCGGCATGCAGAAAGAATACTTTTGAATTCCGGGCAGGCACGCCACATTTGTTACCTGATTAAAAACACCATTATCCATTTCTGCAAGAAGCTTTTTGGTTGCATATATTCTTGCAGGAACTAGCATCCCTTTTTTAAAGGAAGGTGGTATCTCCCAAACTACATCACTAATCTTCTTTATCTCCTTGGGTTTTTCAAAATTCTGTTCCATCAGTTACCTCCTAAGTTTCTCAGGTTTGTTATTTAAAAGTTTTAATCCAAATATTTTTGCGTAGAATTTGCATGTCAAAAATCTGTGAAATGGGTGTGGGCTCATTGCGAACTCGCTCACAATTGTCTGATTTTCGAGCATGATCGGAAATGCATAGCAATTACCGACATTCCACACACACCCTCTGCATTTGGCTAAAGCCGATTATTGCGGGCATGCGCAGTGAATTACAAGAATAATTGTATGTTATTTAAAGATTGCGGTGATTATTTTTCAATATTGTAAACGAAATTCGGATTTTCACTCACAAATGCTTTTCTTTCAATATCGCCAAAAAATTGCAGATTACGAGCTTTTTCGCAAGGCATTTAAAGCGAGCTGTGACGGCTTTGCATACCGGCAGATGATTAAACCAAGCGAGGTGCCCAAGAATGGCAAAGAAGAAAAAAGAGCAGCAAATGGAACAGGAATGAATATCAATAATTCATGGATAAATGTTGTTTTTCTCTTTCTTTTCATTTTTTTATCAGAAAATTTAAATATCAATTAGACAAATCCTATTCAAAATGCAAATAAAGGACTTGAAACCAAAGCAGGGGAATGTTGATATAACTGTGGATGTAGTTGATGTAGGGGATGTCAGGGAATTCAACAAGTTCGGCAAGCCAGGAAGAGTTTCTAATGCAATCGCAAAGGATGAAACAGGGGACATAAAGCTCACCTTGTGGAATGAGGACATTGAGAAAGTCAAGGCCGGCGACAAAATAAAGCTCACAAACGGGTACGTAAACGAGTGGCAGGGCGAAATGCAGTTAACTACAGGAAGGATGGGCAAGCTTGAAGTTGTCGGAAAAGCAGAGGACGGCATTAGCAAAGACTCTGATTCTGAAATAAAGACAAATGTCCCGGTGGAAGAGCCTGATGAAGAAGTCAGCGTTGAGGAAGAAGACATAGATGATTCAGACGACGAAGAGATTTGAATCGAAAGTATACCCACTTCATTCGTAACTTTCTATTGCTTAATACAATAGAAAGTCTTTTAAATTATTATCTTGTTCTTGGATTTGCATGGGGCGTTAGCTCAGCCTGGGTATAACAGGCTTGCCTGTGTTCAGGAAAGAGCACACGGCTGAAGGCGGTATTCTGAGCTGAGAAATCGGCGATGAATGTTTGATACCGTGGTGTCGAGGATTCAAATGGAAAGCTGTGTTACAGCTTGCCTGATTTTTCCTCACGCCCCATATTTTCTATTATTTTATCTAATAAATTAGCCTTTCTTTCCATTAGAAATCCAATATTATGTCTGTAGGCTATCAGCCCGTCTTTATAAATGACCAAGTAATAAGAATTATCGCAATTTGGCCCATTTACCTTACTTCTGATGCCTAACCTGCCTAATAATTGAGATATCTGCATTAATCCAGATTTATTCATACACTTAACCAAAATCCTTTTTCTAGAGTGGTGCATGTACGCTTCGTCATCAAAGAATGCTCTAATCCAACTACAAATAACGTCTTTAGAACTATTCAAAATAAATTCAGGTATAAACCAATTATAAGAATTTTTGTTTGTGAGGTTTAGCTTTTCTGCAATCCATTTTGCACCTTTGACCCTTAACTTATTACGATTTGTTGAAATATTCCTATTAAACCCAATTTTCATATCAGCCTTAAATTCTTTTAGCAATTCTGTGCATTCATTGTAATACTCTAAAACATGCTCAATTCTGTAAATATTAACTCTTTTATGTTTTAACAAAGTTTGTGGAGACCTTTTTTCCCTTGTTTTGTAAAACGAGCCATCTCCGCAAATGTGTGCATGTATTCTTGCTATTTCTGGCGTAATATTCATTTTAACCAACCTCCAAAGTTTTTTGTTTTTCAAAGACTTTGGAATTAAAGGAAAAAGAGAACTTAAAGCGAAACTGCATAATTGATTTTCGTGTCAAAGACCGAAAAGCTTTATTTAGCAGTTTTGCGTGTTCTTTTTTTCAAAATGCAAGAATTTATCCTTTATAAATATCACGTGAAGATGTCCAGTGGTATCTTACTTGTTTAAGTTAAAGCTGTAGTACTCTGGCGCACAATTTTTTTCGTCTATGCCGGATATATCTTCACTAATATAGTTACATGAAAAATATTCAATATAATACCATACGTGGTTTTCATCAGGATTAGGTCTATCTCTACTGCATAACCAAAAATATTTCATTTTTCCAGGTTCTAATTTAAAGAAATCAAAAAATTCCTTATTATCTGACCTTAAACAGTTTATTGTTCCTCCATCCAACGATTTATGCGGTTTTTCCCAAATTTTGACCCTTTTATTTTTATCAAACCAAGATTTTCTAGATGAGTACTCAATTCCAATTTCTTTAAATTTCAATATAATTGTAGAGTTAGTTGGATTATAAACATTAAAAGGAAAACTAAAGAAATATACCCTACTCTCATTTTCATCAAAATCATCTACATATTGACCTGAACCTTCTTGATGTATATACCTTTTACTTCCATCATAAGTAGTAACAATAACACAACCATATAAAAGTAATGTTAAGATAATGCCAAGAGTCGCGGTATATCTCATGATTAATGCCAAGAATATGCCTTTTTATAAAAAGATTCCTTTATAAAATTCCTCACGCCCCATTTTTTCAAGCGCTTAGTGTGGCAGTTAGAATTCTTCCCGCGATTATGTTGAACATCAGCATAACAGTTCCCGATATAAAAACGTAAAGTATCGTGCTTCTTATCAAGTTTGCGCCCAGCAGATACCTTTCGCTTAATTTGTCAGAGCCGTTTTCCACCCCGTTTGCGATTACTGTCAGGATAAATGTGATCTGCACTACATAAATGCCAACAATAAGCTGGAAATAATATGTAGGTATGCCGTCCCCGAACAAGCCCAGGATTCCGGTCGGGGCTGCTGCATCCGATCCTGCAACAGAAGAAGTAACTTGCTGCAGTTGGGCGCTTAATTTTCCAAGAATTGAAGTTATCATGGAAGTGATGCCAATAACAACTCCGGCAATGGCGGGGGTTAAAAACTTTATTTGGGAGCGCATGGACGAGATAACGTCAGCCATCAAGTCCTTAAGCCTTTCATTAACCTTGTGTATCTCTTTTATGTACCGTGAGACGTTTGTCAATGCCTGAGCAGCAATCAAAGGCCCCTTTTTGATTGCCTGTGTAAGGACTTTCATGGAGCTCTCAATCAAGTTGCTTGGAAAGGAAACCAGAGCGCCATGCACAGGGTCAAATATTGCTTTATCGATGTTCATCCCAAGCCTTCTTATGTTCATG
>CAZFEZ010000079.1:0-4767 GCA_964518225.1 uncultured Methanosarcinales archaeon
GCAGCAGCTTGACAGCCACTGCGCCAAGATAGAGGAAGTGTGCAACAGGCTGAACATTGACTATAATCTTGCAGTAACGGACACGCCTATTTTCGATACTTTCTATAAAATCCTTGAAGGTTAGCATTAAGATTTTATAGAAAGTCACGAACGAAGTGAGTATACTTTTTATAAGATACTGGAAGGATAAATCTTAATGTAATAAAACTTTTCCACCTGTAGCGCCTGCGATTCTAACTAACTCTATTTTATATTGGGGAGGAAGATCAAGGCCGACAAAATGGATGGTAATTCCTTTTTGGTTTGCCAGACCTATAATCCTATCAGGAGAGCCTGGAACATTATTGATTCCGTCTGTCAGGACTGTAATCTTTTTGTTTCTTTCTACAATTTCAATTAGACTTTCCAGGGATGAGAATAAAGGGGTGCTGCCCTTAGGCTTTTCATCATTAAGATTTGTATTACACCGACGATTGTCGCTTGTAAACGTATAAACTTTCGATCCTGAAGGAAATTTAAAAGCAATAACTTCGTCCCATTTGGATTTCCTTGAGCCGCCAATCCGTTCATCCATCGAACCAGACTGGTCGATTAAATAATAATCAGAAATAAATTGATTTAAGCCTCTGCTTATGACAGTCTGATTAGGCAAGATCGTTACTCTTCTATCTATTGATAATTCTTTAACAGGCGTGCCTTCAGGCTGTGAAAATTTATCGCCATATGCTGCTATTTGAAAATCCCTATTTCCCAAATTTCTTCTTAAACGGGCAGAGATTCCTTCTGCCCTGCGCCTGCTTAATTCAATATTCCATTCGGATGGGCCCCTGAAATCTGCGTAGCCCTCCAATAAAAATCCGTCAACTTTTTTAGCAATTTTTGAATAAGAATTGATGTCTTCAATATCGTTATGGTGTAATGCCCAACTATTTGTGGTAAAGTAAATTTCAAGTATGCCCTTTCCATAACTATTAATTCTGTGTTTCTTGGGGGCTTTTTCGATTAAAATTTTTTTTGGGAAAGATAATTCTTCTTTTCTGTAATTCATACCGCCAGAATGGGCCTTTTCTGCTTTTACCTCGCATAAATAATTTGTTGAATATTGCCGGCCAGCCATTTGTGGACTTGAATACTGAGAATAAGTATCTGTTGCATTTCCAGCTAAGGCGGAAGACAATAATATTATAGCTGAAAGTTTCTTCATTGTCATTGTACATTGAAAGTCTTTATTTTTATTAAATTTATCCTTCAGGCATATTTGCCGCCTGTAACATGTTCATAATATCTGGCAAAGTCAGCATCATTCAAGCGTAATTTTCTTTGGACTCCGTTTATATAACTCTTGAATACCATTATATGGAAAGTTTTCTGAACTAACTCTTCAGTTGCTTCTATATAATTCGCTCTTTCTAACTTGACAAGATTTTCTCTCATCCATTGTTTTTGCCCAGGACTCATTTCCAAATAGGATATATCTAAAGCAGTTCCTCTGACATGGGGGCTTTTTTTCGGCGAGGTGGCGTTGTGGTTTTTCATTACTTCATTTAAAAAAATCTGATACTCATAGCTTCTTGTCAATCCGGCAACTTTTAGTTTATCTTTGCATGCCCTGTATGATTGTTCCGACAGCCTAAGGAGAAACAGCTTTACATAGGGCCTTGCAACTTCATTTCCGGCTTCTATACCATTCATGTAATAATAAGGTGTGATTCTGTCCAACAATACCAATTCTCTTTTTTTTCTTAGTTCGCTAGCTTCTTTCAAGTCTTTATCATAAAGAATTTGTAGACCATCCTTTTCGAACATTGCAACTTGTTTTGCCAATGACGAAGGCGTTCCGATTAGACTTTTAGGACGATCATCAAAAGCTTCTGCATTTCCCGAATAAAACGATTGAGCGATAGATCCCAATCCTGCAGCAAGCATTTTCATGAAATCCCGCCTATTTTGCATTTCAGGTCTTGATTTATCTGCTGGGGCGGTGTTTTCATTTATTATCTGATCTAATCCAGTTTTCGTACGATTACTTATAGATTCCATATTGAAACAAAATCTGCGAGTGTATTTAAATCTTTCTATTTTTGTTCTTTAAAAGTAGTAACAATAAAAAGCTTTATAAACTGCTTTCCAAAACAGCTGAATGATGTTGACCAAACGGCAATTATCGGGGGGGCTGTTAGCAAGTGCTTTACTGTGGAATTATCCGTCTTATGCCCATGAGCAATATCCTAAACCCAATGCCCGCATTGAGCAACTTCCATCTAAACCGAAAAATATAAGATACCAAAATCCTAAAAATAAAGCTGTAAATCAATCTGTATACATTAGGGATTAGGGCGCCAAATGTTTCAGGCGGCACCCTAGAAGAAAAAATTGAGAATCACATTCCAGACCTAAAGAAAAGCGGTAAAATTGCCCACGATGAAAGTGTGGGTTTCTTGGTTTATGACTTCAAAGCAAACGAAAGATTGGTTTCATTATACATTGATGCTCAAATGCAGGCTGCCAGTATGATAAAGCCTTATGTAGCATTGGCTTATCTCCATACAGTTGCGCAAGAAAAAATTATAGGCCCTTTAATCATGGAGCATCTGAGAAAAATGCTGCAAGAGAGCGACAATGTATCAACTAACTTTATTATGGACAAAGTTGAAATGGAAGGGATTAAAGGTCCTGGGGCAATCCAGTCAATATTGCTAAATAACTACAGTGGCATATCAAAACAGGTTAGCATCATTGATTATATCCCGCTGACCCCTAAAGAAAAAGAGAGCGCAAAGGAACAAGGATTGGCGGTTTCTGAAGGAGATTCATACTACAGTAACCTATCTTCAGTAAACGATTATCAGGGGTTTCTTGATGCTCTTTGGCACAATAACCTGCCTCACTCCGACAAGTTAAAAGAGTTTATGTCCGGAACAAGATGGAACAGGGTTTTATCCCGTATACTCTCTAAGCCTAAAAAAACCGTTTTATATAACAAGACTGGAACAACTGCCAGAGTGTGTGGCGATATAGGCATAGTTGAAGCTAAGGATGAAGATGGTAATGTATACCCTTACAGCATAATTGCCATCATAGAAAAAAAGAATAGAGTGAACGGAGAAGAGGCATACCATAAATGGGCCAAGAGTCGTGCTGATGTAATTCGTGAATTATCTGCTCTTGCGCATGAGTATATGAAACTAAGATACCGCTTTCCTTAACCACCAACCTTAAACCCATACTTATAGCTTGGCGTGCCAGCAATAATCACCTTCAGCTGATTAATCCTTTTCTGAATTTCCTCGCTTTTTGTATGCCCCAGCTCGACAGCTTTTTCATAGGCTTGAAGCGCACCGGAATAATCGCCTTTCTTGTCAAGAGCAATGCCGAGGTTGTAGAAGCCCACGGCATTATTGGGATTCAACTTAATGCCGATCTCCAGCATTTGAACAGCAGAGTCATAGTTGCCGATCTTTTCAAGCACAGCGCCCAGGTTATTATAAATACTATACTTATTCGGGTTTAGCAGCGTAGCCTTTACGAGGTTTCTGTAAGCATCTTTCATCATCCCTTTTTTAAGATAACAAACCCCCAGGTTTTGGAATGCCTCGCTGTTCTCTTTGATTCTTAAAGATTCTGTATAGCTTTTTATAGCGTCTTCATAGTTCTTTTGCTGTCCGTATACCACGCCCAATTCGTATAACGCCATGCTGTGCTTCGGATTAAGTGCAATTGCCTTTTTAAAGGAGCCTATGGCATCGTCAAAATTGTCATTCTCCTTATATAGCACACCCAATTCGTAATACGATGAGTCGTTCGGGTTTTGCTTAACCTTCTTTTTGCAAAGTTCAAGATAAAACTGCCTTTTTTTCTTTACCATATCCTGGTCTGCATTGCCATAGTTGTGCACAACCACATTGGCTGCCGAAATCTTCCCTTGATTGTTTTCTATTGACTGCTCAACCAGCTCATGCACTGCACCCTTGAACTTATACTCTTTTTTATTCCTGAAAAGCCTTGCAATTAATGAGCCGTACCAGCCGGCATACACTTTGCCGTCTTTTTTATGCTCTTCTTTCACAAAGCCGGCAATTAAGCTGTTATTTGTATAATTTTTTTGAAGAAAGAGGAAGGCATCAGTCTCTTTATCCTTCACAAGGTTTTTTATTGTCTTTATACCTTCTTCATCCAATGTCTCATCTGCATCCATAACCAAAATCCAGTCTTTTGCAGCATGCTTTATGCTTTCGTTTCTTGCAGCGCTGAAGTCATCAATCCATTTGAAGCCAAAAACGTTCGCTTTGAATTTCTTGGCAATCTCTATTGTCTTGTCTGCGCTGCCCGTGTCAACAAGAATAATCTCATCGACGAGACCTTTGACCGAGTTTAAGCATTCTAGAAGGCTTTTTTCCTCGTCTTTTGCTATCATGCATAATGAGATTGTAGGTTTTGCCATATTTTGTGAATTTATCGCTTTTCTATTTAAATCTTTATTGTTTTCTCTCAGAATTGACCAAAATTGCTATAGGAAATTTGAATAATCCTCAATTTTGCCACTTTACTTTCACATATTGTGGAAGTCAGCGACGAAGTCGCTATACGTTCAAAGTTCTCTTAGATAATTTTGACAATTAAGATATGAATATTCAAAATTCTCTATATTGAAAATTAAAAAGATATATCAATCACAAAGTTTACCTTATTATTTTCATACGTAAAACAAGCTGATATATACTAAAACATATATATTTTAGTATGTAATAATACCAAAAGCTTTAAATA
>CAZFEZ010000080.1:0-2394 GCA_964518225.1 uncultured Methanosarcinales archaeon
AGTTCTTGGAATAATATTTGTTTACCACGGCTACATGAAGCTATTTGCCCCGGGAGGCTTTACTGGCACAGTTGGTTTCTTCACTTCAATCGGAATTCCGCTGCCAATTTACTCGGCTCTTGTGGTTTCTGTTGTTGAGTTTTTTGGAGGCGTTTTGCTGATCCTTGGAGTGTTGTCGAGATTAAGCTCTCTGCTGCTGATCATAGACATGCTTGTAGCACTCTTTGTGGTGCACCTGAAGAGCGGATTCTCAGTTTCGAAAGGAGGCTACGAGTTTGTTCTGATGCTGTTGGCAGGGCTTTTTGTTATCCTTGTTAATGGCCCGGGAAACTTTTCCATTGGTAAACTGTTCAAGAACAAGAAATTGCATTAGAAATGCATATCTAGTGTGTTATACGATTTTCCAATTCGGTGTTTCCGGTTTGATTTATTTTTTGTTTGTGTAATTCGTCCAGAATTTCTTCAAGTACATCACCATACTGCCTTTCAATAGTCCTGTAAACTTCTGGTGCATGGACTATTTATAGGGGAGGACGTTAATAATCGTATGTTTTTGTATATCCTTTCAAGTGGATATATAATATACAATAGGTACGAAAACTAAAGTCCTTACCTATAATTAAAGGATTTTTTTAAAAAATCCCCTATTACTTTTATAGAGAACTTTAAATAATCAATATTTTTTACATTTCATCCAAACTTCTCTATAATCTTTCTGAAATCCTGTTCATGATTAAAATCAATGCCCATCTTTCTAAAATCTTGTTTAATCTCCAAGTAAGCCCCATAAACTTCAGTTTGTAGGCAGTATAATTTAGAAATGGCCCTTACTCCGTCTAGTATTCTTGATTTATCCATCTGTCTATGGATTATATGTATATTTTTTAAATCTTTTGAACTAAACCTATCTCAGAAAACTGGTGGATATTCTTCTCTGATTCTGCAATCTTGAGCTTTCTTTGTCCTCAAGCCTGTACTTGTTTATCACGACGTGCCCGCTGTAGCTGTCCTCAAATATGACAGACATATCCTCTACGACTAAACGCTTATTGAATAGTGGACAGTCTGTGATCAAAGTGTCGGCATAGCCTCCTTCAAACCCAATATGGAATCCGTATTTTATGGAATCCTTTTTCAGCTGGTGGAAATTCTCCTTTGTTATCCTCTTCCCGAGCCAGTCTTTCAATCCGTCAGAGGCAAAAAGCAGTCCTTTCTTGTCGGCTTCACAGAAACAAGGTATCTTATATTCCATCCTTTTTGCTTTGCATGCTGGACTGCAAAAGTGCTGTCCTTGCCTCCAGAATAAAGAATCGCAACATCCATGAAAAAAGTATATTGATTTTATTTATAAAGTTTTTGCTAGCACTTTTGCGCTATTCAAATCTTCAATCAATTTTTCAACCTTAGTGTATTGAAAAGCCCTGATCCCAAATAATCTTGCAACATAAATGAATCTGGCAATGTCGTCGAAGTACATGCAATCCCATGGCATTGCTTTGGATTTTCTGATCGCATCAAGGTAAATCTTTGGATTCGGCTTCATGCATCCTAATTTATATGACAAAGCATAATCATCAAATATGTCCATTATCTTATACTTTCTTTTAATGTGTTCCCAATGCCATTTATCCACATTTGACAGCAATACCAATCTATAACCTTTCTTTAGTCTCCTTATCAAATCTGCAACTTCATCGTTCAATGTGAATATGTTGCACCACAAATCCTTAAATTCATTAAAGCTTATTTTAAGATTTAGTTCTCTGGACACTTTTTCATAAAATTGCCTGGGAGTTATCCTGCCTTTGCCGAACTCTTTAACTATGGGCGAGAAATCACCAAGATACCCTTCTATGAATTCCGCAGCTTTATCGCCTTTTCCAGCCAATTCTTTCATGCGCTTGGTCTTGTCGATGTTTACTATTACCCTTCCAAGGTCAAAGATTATTGTTTTAATCATAACGCTAATCAAGCTGATTTATTTAAAAAGATTGCTAACTTTAGCTGATATTTTTATTTCTAGATATAACCCATCTTGTGCTTCTTTATCTGAGAAATATCGTTTTTTTATAATAGATGTATCTTATTAAGATTCATCCCTTCACAATCCTCGCCTTGAGCACTTTCTTCCCCTGCACGTCTTCCATTGTTATCTTATAGCTTTGATGCTCAATCACATCACCTGCTCTTGGAGCTCTTCCTAATGTTGCAAGCACAAAGCTGTCCAAATCCACAAAATCGGATTTTTTCAGCGACATGCCAGTCTTAGAGTTGATCTCCTCGAGCTCTGTTGAGCCTTTCACGCTCCATTCGTTCCTTGAGACCTGCTCGATGCTCGGGTTTATCCTGTCTGTCTCGTCTATAATCTCGCCGACAATCTCTTCCAGAATGTTC
>CAZFEZ010000080.1:2404-4713 GCA_964518225.1 uncultured Methanosarcinales archaeon
CTTGGTCTGGAAGACAAAGAATGGCTTTCTCATAATCTGTTTTGCGGATATGTCAAACTTGCCATCCTTAACAGATTTGAGAATGTCTTTCAGGTATAGGATGCCAACGATATTGTCCTTGTTTTTCTCGTAAACAGGAAGCCTCGAGTATATCTTGGCCGTAGGAAGCTGGAGAATGTCCCTGATTTGCATATCCGAGCTCACTGAAGTTATATATTTTTTTGGAGTCATAACATCTCCCGCAGTTATGTTCTCAAAGTCGAAAACCCTCTGCACCATCTTTTTCTCTGTCTCCTTTATTGAGCCTTCCTCCTCTCCGGTTTTTAGGATTGTCCTGAGCTCGTCCTTGGTTATCATTGTTATCCCTTTTTTTCCGATGAGGCTGTTCATCGCCTTCAGAAAATACTCAAGTACCTTTATCAGGGGATAGATTGCTATGCTTAAATTCCAGATTACTGGAGCCACAATCGGAGCTATTACCTCATTGTTGTTTGCCCCGATTGATTTTGGCGTTATGTCCCCGAATATCAGAATAAAGAATGTAGCTATGCCGGTTGCTATCCCCAGGGCATTATGGCTGAAGATTTCCAGCGCAATCGAGGTTGCTATTGCAGCAGCTGCAGTATTGACAAGATTGTTTCCTATAAGGATTGTTGATAAAAGCAGCTCAGGATTGTCTTTTAATTTTTTGACATAAACTGCGCCAAATTTCTTTTTATCAGACCAGTGCCTTACCTTAAACCTGCTTAATGAGACTAATGCAGTTTCTGACATGGCAAAGAAAGCTGACAGCAGTATCATCAGGAAGAACAAAATCAGCTCTGTGGTTGACGCCATTTTTTACATCCTTTCCAGCACATCTATGCCCAACAGGCCTAACCCGTTTTTTATCACCTGCCTCACGGCAGTTATCAATGATAATCTGGCATGTTTTGTTTTTTCATCTGCCTTGAGTATCTGGTGAATGTGGTAATATTCATTAAACTTCTGCGCTATAGTGTACAGGTAAGAAGCGATTAAATGGGGCCTTAAGTCTTTTGTTGCCTTGCCGACAGTTTCGGGGAAGCCTGAAACCAATTTAACCAGTTCAGCCTCCTCTTTTTCCTTGAGCATGCCCAAGTATGCCTTAGCGCTGGTCTTTTTTGCTTTTTTCAGGATGCTGCTTATCCTCGCATAAGCATACTGTATGTAAGGCGCTGTCTCGCCTTCAAATGAAAGCGCCTGCTCCCAGTCGAAAATAACATTTTTTTCAGGGCTTACTTTCAGAATGCCAAACTTTATAGCGCCGTATGCAATTGTCTTTGCGGAATCCGCATCTGCTTTTCCGTATCTTTCCTTCAGCTCGCTGCCTGCCTTTGCCACAGCCTCTTTCATAAAATCTTCCAGCAGCACGAGGTTGCCCTTTCTTGTGGACATTTTGCCTTCCTGCAGCAGGATAAAAGAGTAATGCACCACTCTTGGCTGTTTTAATTCAAGATCCTTTAGAACCGCTGCAATCTGCTCCTGGTACAGTTTTTGGTCTTCCCCGAGCACAACTATATTCTCTCCTTTTTTCAGCTTGTCAAAGTTATATGCAATATCCCTCAGTGGGTAGAGGGATGTGCCGTCCGCCCTTGTCAGTACCAAGACAGGAATTTTCATTCCAAGCTCGTAGCCTTTCTGGTCCATCACCCATCTGTTGAAGCCGTCGATGAACAGCTTGCCTGTCTTCTCGAGCCTTTTCTTTCCTTCTGCGCCAAGGACAAGCATTGCGATTTGCTTTCCGACGTCATTGATAAAATAATGCGTTTCCACTTTATATCCCTGGAATTTCAGGATTCTTACTATCGAGTCTCCTATCAGCGCATTCCTTGCCCTGCCGACATGAGGGGAGGCATTCGGGTTTATGCTTGTATGCTCAACCAAAATCTTTTTGCCTTTCCCCGAACCGCTTGAGCCGTACCTGTCCTTTTGCTTCAGAGCCCGGGTTATTGCGCTTTCCGTAATTCTGCCCTTATTGATAAAAAAATTAAGGTACGGGCCTATGACTTTAACAGAGCTGACTAAGTCATTTGGCCTGAATTTCCCGCTTAGCTCCTGCGCAATCTCATTTGGGGATTTCTTCAAGCCTTTGGCAAGCATAAAGCACGGGAACGCATAATCCCCCATTTCAGGGTTTGGAGGGACCTCTAATTCTATGCCTTCAAGATTTGTCTCTTTTTTAAGAAAATTTATGATTTCTGATTTGAATTCGTCCATACCCGGCTAGCAGAATAAGTATGATTTAAAGGTTTTGGTTAAAAAAAGGTTAAAATTATTTTTTGTAGAGT
>CAZFEZ010000081.1:0-4687 GCA_964518225.1 uncultured Methanosarcinales archaeon
TATATACACTTTTATAAAGAATTAGTGTTTGTTATTTATAAATATTGCGTTTTTAAGGTAAAACTATTTTCTTGGATAGAAAACCGTGCCAACATCTTCATTGTTCAGCACTTTAAGCAATATGTTGTTTTTTTTGCCGTTTGCTATGACGACAGTTGTGCCTGATTTCGTGGCTGTCTTGGCAGCCTGAATCTTCGTCTGCACACCCCCCACTCCAAGATGGCTGGCCCGCCCATTAATTGATTCAATGTCCTTGCCAATATTAAACACTTCTTTTATTAACACTGCATTTTTACTGTCGGGATCCTTATTGAACAATCCGTCAACATCTGTCAATATGACAAGCAGGTCAGCTTTCATTTTGCCTGCAATAAGCGCAGAAAGGTTGTCATTGTCTCCAAAAGAAGGGCCAATCTCGTCAATGGATATCGGGTCGTTCTCGTTGATAACAGGCACGACTCCAAGCTTAAGCAGTGTATTCAGGCTGTTGCGTAAGTTGAAAAAAGTCCTTTCGTTTGAAAATGCGTCATAAGTCAGCAATATCTGCGCAACTTTAATATTATGCCTGCTGAACAATGAATGGTATCTTGACATCAAGATGCTCTGGCCGACAGCAGCGCATACCTGCTGCATCGTGACATCTTTTGGCCTCGAATTGACCTTTAACTCCTTCATGCCAGCGCCTATTGCGCCGCTCGTTATTATAACAACCTCTTTGCCCTTATTTTTTATTGCAGCAATCTGCGCGACGAGCCTCTTCGCCAATCTAAAGTTTAGCATGCCGTCTCTGCTTGTTATTACATTAGTGCCAATCTTCACAACAATCCTCTTTGCCCTTATATTTCGCATTTTGATTTTTTATATGATTTAATGTTATTATTTATAGAGAATTTTGAAAAATTATCAAATTGTCAAAGTTCTCTATAAAAAATGTTTAATTGGATTTTGTTAATGGATGCAAGTTATTGAATGTGAATTTAATTTTATTCCAGAGGTTTTCATTTCTTACCCAGCGCATTAAGAGCCTTTGCCACTAAGCTTCAAATAATTTTAAAATATTCTAAAACAATTTTTTAATCACTTTGTGCTTGAATTTTTTGGCATTTCTTCCAATGTAATCTTTTACAATGTGACCCTTTCCTGCTAATTTATACTTATAAATAACAAGCCCTTCCAGTCCAACAGGGCCTCTTGCATGAATCTTCGAGGTGCTGATTCCAACTTCCGCCCCCTTTCCGTACCTGAACCCGTCCGCAAACCTTGTTGATGCGTTCCACATAACAGACGCTGAATCAACAAGATTCATAAAATTATCTGCGTTCTTTTTGTTTTCAGTAACAATTGCATCAGTGTGCCTGGAGCCGTATTTGTTTATGTGATCTATTGCTTCGTTTAGACTACCAACAACTTTGACGGATAATACGAGGTCGTTGTATTCAGTATCCCAGTCATTTTCAGCAGCTTTTTCAATATTTTTGACGATTTTTCTTGTAGCTTCATCTCCTCTAATCTCGACTTTGGCCTGCCTGAATTTTTTTATCATCAAAGGCAGGAATTTTTTGGCAATGCCTTTATGCACAAGCATGGTCTCCATCGCATTGCAGACTGCAGGATACTGGCATTTTGCGTCAAAGCAGATCTCGAGAGCTTTTTTCATGTCAGCGTATTTGTCGACAAACACATGACAGATTCCTTCCGAATGGCCCAAAACAGGTATTTTTGTATGATCCTGCACATACTTGACAAACTTGCCGCTCCCTCTTGGGATTATCAAGCTTATGGAATCATCCAAATTCAGCATTTGGGATACTTCTTCCCTTGTCTCGATTAACTGCAATGCTCCTTTTGGAACGCCATTGCATTCGGCAGCCTTTGACATGATGCTGACCAATGCTTTGTTAGATTTTTTTGCCTCCGACCCCCCTTTCAAAATCACTGCATTTCCTGATTTTAGGCATAACGCACTTATCTGGGTAACCGCATCCGGCCTAGACTCGAAGATTGTACCTATAACTCCAATAGGGCATGTAACCTGGTAAAGCATCAACCCAGTGTCCAATTCAACTTGCGACAAAACCTTGCCGACAGGATCTTCAAGCCTTGCAACGCTTTTGACTTCCTCGATCATTTCATGCACTTTCTGCCTATCCAGGGCCAACCTTTTTATTAATGCTTCATTTAATCCTGAATTCTTTGCCATTTCCACATCTTTTTTGTTGGCTTCAAGAATTGCACTTGCGCTATTCTTTAATGCATTTGCTATTGCCATAAGCGCTTTATTCTTGACTTTTGCTGGAAGCACAGCCAGCTTGAGAGATGCTTCTTTTGCAATTTGTGCCTGCTTTGCTATGCTCATTTTCCCAACTCTCTGCTCCTTTTTACAGCAGCATCTATTGTTTTTATTAATATATCCTCAGCTTTATTCCTTTTCAATATTTCTAAGCCTGCAATCGTTGTGCCTTTTTTGGACGCCACCATCTTTATCAATTCTTCGGATGATAACCTGCTTTCAAGCAATAATTTTCCCGTTCCCAAGGCTGTCTGTGCTGCAAGATTGAATGCAATGTCCTTCGGCAAGCCGTTCCTGACCCCAGCTTCTGCAAATGCCTGTATGAAGTAGGCAAAATAGGCAGGCCCAGAGCCGCTTACTGCCGTGACTGCATCGAGCAATCCCTCCTTCAGTTGGAAGGAAACTCCTGCAGAGCTCAATATTTTTGACACTTCATAAATGTCATCTTTTGTTGCAAACTTTCCGGCTGAAAATCCGGCTGCCATCTCTCCAACAATACAATTTATGTTCGGCATAACCCTGATTATCCGTATCCCTTTTAGTTTTGATTCCAAATGCCTTAATTTTATTCCGGCAGCGATTGAAACTATCAACTGATTTTTTATTATGCCTTTTATTTCATCCAAAACATTGTTGATATCTTGCGGCTTCACACATATAAAAACAATGTCGGAGTTTCTTGCAGCTTCCTTGTTGTCTGTTGCTGTTTTTGCCTTAAACTTTTTCAGGTTTGCCAAGTTTTTGCTGTTCTTATCGCTTGCAATTATCTCATAATTGTTTTTATAAATGCAGCTAATCAAAGCTGTGGCCATCCTACCTGCTCCGATGAATGCTACACTCTTCATAACTAATAACAAAATATATCTGATTTATAAATTTCTTGTTTTTCACAACCTATTTAAACCGAAAACAAATCCCTAGTTTTATGCCAAAACACAATGTCTCAAGGACAATGTCCACACAGCACCCAGATAATGTGAATAACCCCTTTTTCTCTGACAATTCTGAGATTGCCGGCGAAGACGAGATAAAAGAAGTCTTTTACACCTATTCGCATATACACTCAAGAGAGCAGCTTTGGGACTGCGAAGGCAAGGAAGTGGATAATTTTGTTGTCAAGAAGCTGCTGAACAAGTACGAGCCGTATTTCAGCAAACATGTTCTCGGGAAGGAGGTTTTTCTTACATTGAGGGTGCCGAATCCTTCCATTGAGAGGAGCGAGGCCAAGATACTTCTTGAGACTCTGGAAAGCATACCAAGGAATTTTGATGCTGCAAAGCTGTTCTATAACGGTGAAGTAGCTCCTATATTTGAAATTGCCCTGCCAATGACAACTGATTACAGGGAGCTTGTAAGAATAGCAGAATACTACAGGCATCATGTTGTTGGAAAGCAGCACCATAAGCTTGGCAATGACATCAGCATAGCAGAATGGATAGGGAAATTCCAGCCCGAAACTTTAAGGATAATCCCTTTAATAGAGACAAAAGAGACAATACTGAATCCTGATGAAATTGTTGAAGGCTTTCTGAAAAACGAAAAGGTTGAAGATTACCAAAGAGTATGGCTTGCAAGAAGCGACCCTGCGCTGAATTACGGAAACCTTGCGACTGTGCTCATGCTTAAGGTGGCTTTTCAAAAATTAGGCGATATACAGAAAAAAACCTCAATAGACCTTCTGCCCATACTAGGATGCGGCAGCGCGCCTTTCAGGGGAAACTTCAAGCCAACCAACATAAAGAACTGCATTAAGGGATACCCGAGCGTTTATACTTTTACATTACAGTCAGCATTCAAGTATGACTACAGCATACATGATGTCACTAATGCCGTGAAATTTTTGAATGATTCAAAGCCGTCAAAGCCCGTTGTTGTTGACGAGAAAAGGTGCGTTTCAATAATTGAAAAACTGACAGAGGAATACCAGAAGCAAGTGAAGCTTCTCATCAAGCCCATTAACGACATGGTTTCCCACATTCCTTCGAGACGAAAAAGAAAGCTGCACATAGGGTTGTTTGGGTACTCAAGAAGCGTAGGTGGCTTAAAGCTGCCAAGGGCAATCACATTTTGCGCCGCTTTGTATTCTTACGGTTTGCCCCCCGAACTCTTGGGATTGGACGCCCTGAGCAGCAAAGATGTAGATTACATAAAAGATATTTACGCAAACTTTGACAATGATTTGAAAGATTCATTGCAATACCTAAACAAGGATAATCTTAAGGTATTCCCAATTGAGATAGCCAAAAAAATTGAATCTGTGAGCAGGATGGTTGATTATGATGTGAATGAGGGGCATAAAAAAATAACGTCCATAATACTTGAAGACCTGAAAAGAAAAGAACACAGGCTGCTTTCCGAGAACATAGCAAGGGCAGGGCTTGTGAGAGGGTTTTTGGG
>CAZFEZ010000082.1:0-4669 GCA_964518225.1 uncultured Methanosarcinales archaeon
ATGAAACGCGCTCTGTTCATCGGCAGGTTCCAGCCTTTCCATAACGCGCACCTTGTTGATATAAAAAAGGTCCTGAAAGAAGCTGACGAAGTCTTAATTGCTATTGGAAGTTCGCAGGAAAAAAACACATTGGAAAATCCTTTTTCTTACAGTGAAAGGAAGCATATGGTAATAAAAACTTTAAAAACAAATAAAATAAAAAATTTCAAGATTTATCCAGTTCCTGACCTGTACAATGACAAAAAATGGGTCGGTTACATCAAAGAACACCTGCCCAGCTATGATTTTGTCTATTCCGGCAATCCATGGACATTAAAGTGCTTCAAAAAATTTGATTCAAAAGTCAAGAAAATAAAACTGATAAAGGGAATAAGCAGCACGATAATAAGGAGCAGGATGGTCCAAAATAAAAATTGGCAGAAACTAGTGCCAAGAGAAATTGAACAATACATAAAAAATATCAAAGGTGTTGGAAGGATAAAAAATATTTTTAACTGAACATACCCTTTAAAAATCCCTTGTCCTTGCTTTCCTTCTCAAAATCTTCAAGCAGTTGCTTCTGCTTCCTGTTCAGCTTTTCCGGCACAACTATGTAAACTTCAACATTCTGGTCTCCGGCATGATGGCCGTGCAGGTCAGGAATTCCCATGCCCTTCATCCTGAAAACAGTACTGCTTTGGGTTCCTTCAGGAATCTTAATGCTTGCTTTCCCTTTTAATGTCGGAACTTCAATTGCCCCTCCCAAAGCGGCTGTCGTGAAGAAGACAGGCGCTTTCACATAAACATCATTGCCGTGCCTTTCAAAGATTTTGTGTGGATTGACATGAATCACGATGTACAAGTCGCCCGCAGGCATTGAAGTATCGCCCGGCTCGCCTTCCCCCTGGACTCTTAAGTTAGCCCCGTCAGTTGCCCCTGAAGGGATCTTTATCTCTATATCCCTTGTTTTTCTGACAGCTCCCTTGCCGCCGCATTCCGGGCACCCATTCCTTATATATTTGCCTTGTCCCCTGCATTTCCTGCAGGTCGTTGTTGTTGAAAATAGCCCGAATGGAGTCCTTTGCGTTCTCGTTGTAGCACCTTTTCCGTTGCACTCATTGCAGCTCACAATATCTGATTTGCTCTCCGCCCCCGTGCCGTTGCATTTCTCGCATTCCTCAAGCCTCTGCACGCTTATGGTTTTCGCTGCTCCAAAAGCGGCATCTTCAAGCTCAATCTCCAAATCGTACCTTAGATCAGAGCCGCGCTGCCTCCTCCTTACCCTGCCTCCGCCAAAAAAATTCTCGAAGATACTGTCAAAATCAAATCCAAAGCTGCCGGCATCTGACATAAAGTCAGAGAAGTCAAAGCCCTCAAATCCGCCATACTGCTGGGCGCTTGCGCCAAACTGGTCATACTGGGCTTTTTTCTGCTCATCGCCAAGCACGGCAGCCGCCTCGTTTATCTCCTTGAATTTCTCAGCAGCGTCGTGGCTTTTGTTCAGGTCTGGGTGGTACTGCTTTGCCAATTTCTTGTAGGCAGCCTTGATGTCTTCCTTTGTGGCGTTCCTGCCCACTCCAAGTATTTTGTAATAGTCTTTTTCTTTGGCCATGTTATAAAATCTCGTAATTCAAAATTTTTTTCAATTTTTCCTTGTCAGGCGCAATCTCTTCCAATGAAGCGCCTGGTATTACTCTGCCGCCTGATTTGATATACTGGGCATACTGCCGTAAGCTTTCCGCATCATTAGCATCAACAACATGGTTTATCATAAACCAAACGCTCAGCTCTTTCCCGTAATCCCTGCACTGGAGTGATGTCTTGCATTCCAATGGCTTTACTTCATGAATTGTGCAGCCTTTTTCATCGTCAAAAAACACGCATCTTCCATACGGTTTGCCTCTTTCTTTTATTAATTTCGGCCTCAATAATTTTTTATTGAAAAGCTCAACCTCTTCCAAAAAACCCTTTTTCAGCTCTTCTTCTGTGACATTCAAAAATGAAGCTATCTTCTTTGAATCATCTCCCGCAAGAGAGCCTGAACCATATTTGCAGCCGTGGTTGCAGGAATTGCATCTGCACGGCGCAGCCAGTTTCAATACCTCTTTTAACTCGGTATTCTTGTGAATCAAATTACCAGCCTCTTTCTTAATGTTATTCTATTAATCAAATCCCAATATGCGCTTCGCTTATCTATCCATTAAAACATTAAAAGCGATTACTCTACTAACTTATGAAAGCACAAAGTCGCTCTCGTAATTTTTGATTTTATTTTTATTGAGTTATTTATTAATGTTATTAACAATCAAATTATAACTTCTCATTTCCCAATAACTCTTTCTCAATTTTTTTGGTGAACTCCAGCTCATGCTCAACGTCCTCTTTTTTATACCTTTGCTTTATATCGTCAAATCTTTCATCAACACTTACCATCCTGTTTCCTCTCAGCCTTTTGTCGGAATAAAAAACAATTTTCTCTTCCCATGTTTTCGGGACAAATTCTTCGCTTTCCAAATGTGCCAGGCCATGCTTTCTTATTACATTTGCAACCTCAATATAACCTAGTGATTCGATATACTTGGCACCTTCTATCTCATGGTGGCCCTGCTCCAGTTTTTTTACATCGTGAAGCAGGGATGCAGCAGCAACTAAGCCACGATTGACTTTGATATCTTTATTTTCCAGCAAATCAACAATCTTCATGGAGAAATCACAAACAGCCTTAAGATGGGCGATAATATTGTCTTTAACGTGATTGTCTTTCAATATTCTAAGGCATTCTTTTTGTGTTGGGATTCTTGTCATTTTTGGCGCATTCTTTCCTTCGATGCTTTGGCGCTTTTTTCGCTAAAATCAGTATCTTCCCACGCTTTCGACAACCTTTTACTTGCAGCTTCAGCTTGCCTTTCTCTAAAGTCATCGCCTTTCCACAATCTTTTTATTGCTTCATTTCTAGTTAATTTGGGTAGTTTGTAAGTATCAAAAATACTTTTTAATGTATTGGTACCAATTCCAATATCTCTGGCTGAATAACGCATGCTTCTACCTCCTTGGTGTGCTAAAAAGATGTAATCTATCACAGGGATATCTACCTTTTCAGAAGACGCAAAATCATTTAGTCTTTCAGTTATATCATGTGATATTTTGCCTTCCAAGTCCTTAACATCATTTTCGAGATACTTCACAAGTTCTTCTTTTGGAATTATCATACTAAACAGTCTATTTTTACCCTTTTTGAACTTTTCTATTTTTATTACTTTAAAGTAGTAATTTTTGAATTATTTCCCTTTTTTCTTCTTCCCTTCATCCTTCACTTCATAGTCGGCATCAACAACATTGTCGTCATCGGGCTTTTGGGAATGCGGATTTTCAGCTTCCCCTCTTTCCTCGCCCTTACGGGTTTCCCTGTACTGCTGCCCTGCCTTCTGGTAAAGCTCGGTTGAAAGCTTTTGTATTAGGGATTCTATCTCATCCAATTTTCTTTTGATTGCTTCAACATCCTTCTGCTGAGGCTTCATCAGTTCCTTCAGTTCCAGCACTTTGCCCTTGACTTCCTCGAGTTCCTTGCCGGAAACCTTTCCTTCAAAATCCTTAAATAGGCTTTCAGACCTGTAGACTAACTCGTCAGCCTTGTTTATTGCTTCAATCTCTTCTTTCTTCTTCCTGTCAACATCGGCAAACTGCTCTGCCTGCTTCTTCATCCTCTCTATTTCTTCCTCGCTTAATTTCTGGGAAGCGGTTATCCTGATGCTTTGCTCTTTACTTGTTCCCAAATCCTTTGCGTTCACATGCAGGATTCCGTTCGCATCAATATCAAAAGAAACTTCAATCTGGGGAATGCCCCTAGGCGCCGGAGGAATTCCCACTAAATCAAACTGCCCAAGCACTTTGTTGTCCGCAAACATCGGGCGCTCGCCCTGCCCGACCCGAATTGTGACAGCAGTCTGGCTGTCAGCCGCGGTGCTGAACACCTGTGCTTTCTTTGTCGGTATTGTTGTATTCCTTTCAATCAGTTTTGTAAACACGCTTCCCAATGTCTCGATGCCAAGGCATAGCGGTGTTACATCGAGCAATAGGATATTCTTTACCTCTCCTGCAAGCACTCCTGCCTGAACAGCAGCTCCCATTGCAACACACTCCATAGGGTCAACTCCACCTTCAGCATGCTTGCCAATGTAATCCTCTACAAATTTCTTTACTACGGGCATTCTTGTTGGGCCCCCTACAAGAATAATTTTGTTAATCCCGCCTGGAGAAAGCGTTGCGTCCTTCATTGCCTGCTCCATTGGATGCCTGCATCTTTTTATTATCGGCTCAGTAAGCTGCTCGAGCTTTGCCCTCGTAAGCTTCATGGTCAAATGCTTTGGCCCCTCGTTTGTTGCTGTTATGAACGGCAAATTTAGGTCGGTCTCAAAAACTGTCGAAAGTTCAATCTTTGCCTTTTCAGCGGCTTCCCTCAAACGCTGCATAGCAGTCTTGTCGCCTGTCAGGTCAATCCCTTCTTTCTTCCTGAACTCCGCAACTAAATAGTCAATCAAAGCCTGGTCCATGTCTGTTCCGCCCAATTGCGTGTCTCCTGAAGTTGACAAAACCTGGAAAACCCCGTCTCCAAATTCCATTATTGTAACATCCAATGTTCCCCCTCCTAGGTCAAAAACAAGAATCTTCAATTGCTGGCTCTGCTTGTCCA
>CAZFEZ010000083.1:0-4651 GCA_964518225.1 uncultured Methanosarcinales archaeon
TTTTTGTGGCTTATCCTTTACAATGTTATCTTTGTCTTGCCATTGGTGGTTATTCTGCTGATGGTCTATTTTGGCGTTAAGGTACAATACTTAAAGAGATGGAAGCAGGGCAACAGAACTTACATGAGGCTCGCAACCGGCATACTTTTGATATTCCTTGGCTGGCTGCTGATTTTGATTGCAAACGGAACTATAACACTTAATTAGATGAAAAAAGAAAAGGTTGTCAAAAGGTCCAAGGGCAGGACAATGCTGCAGATAGTGAAGAGGAGAGGCCATACTGAGCTGTACGATCAAAGGAAGGTTTACGGCTCATGCTATTTCGCGTGCAGGAATGCGCATTTAAGCGGGAAGGAATCGGAAAACATATGCGGCAAAGTTTCTGCGTCAGTGACAAAAATAATAAGCAAAAAGAAAGTCATGTCGTCTTCCGATATTTTTGGGTTACTCATAAAAGAGTTAAAGAAGCATAATGAGGATGCTGCGTTTTTATATGAAACTCACAGGGATATTTCTTAAAGAGGATAAAAAGAGCGTATTTTACTGCCACAAGACAGAAATTGCAATAAGAGATTTCCTTGACGGTTGTTAGAGAAAATCTGTAACTTTGCCAAAAGTTTGTATAATCCATAGGGATTATGCGAAGGTTCAAATGTCAGAAATTATAAATTTCTGAACATCTTAAAAATCTATGATTTTTAATAGAATGAAAATCGCTTGGATACTAGAATTCGTGAGCATTAGGCGAATGATTTGGTGGAATAACAAGAAAAGATTATTTTCTTCGATATTTAGCAAGTCTATTATCAGTCTCTGCAATTAATGCCCTTAATCCCTCTTCGAATCTTGATTGAGCATGTCTTCTTGTAGCTACTGCTAGTTTATTCATATTTGGCTCACCTTCAAGATAAACACCTTTAGACGGGCTACTCCCAATTTCAGTAAGTGGAAACTTTGAAGGACTCAATCCATCGCCAATGGAGTATTTATCAACTCTTCCATCCAAATCCGTATCTTCAAACCTTTCTATAACAACACCTGTTGGAAAATTTGAACCATAACCCATAGCTTCAAGAACAAGAGGTTCGTTCTTTACAACCTGAGGGTCATTCGACCACGTTTCTGCTCTAAATGGTACCCAATAACTAACTTGATTTGAACAACTACCTACGTATGTTTCATAACCAGAAGCTTCTGGACGATCATACAAAAGAGAATGACCTTTGATTTTATTAAGAAATCTTTGTGTTATATTTGATTGTGCAAAAGCTAAATTTGGACCTAAAACTACAGCACCAAGTCCTGACAATCCAGTAACTCGCATAAACTGTCTTCTGTCCATTATGAAAGAGGGAAGCAGAATCAATATTTAAATCTTTTGTTTTTTGCCACAATCAAGTAGTAAATCAAGTTCCAGAGAAATGGATGGGTGGCGGGACGAGTGGTGGCGGGTCGATTGAATTTTTAATTTTAGTTAATGGCAAAATACAGTTCAATGAAAACCATCAACTCTTAAACATAAAAGCCCACTGCCAGCACAAAGTTAATGCGTTTCTAGATAAATCCAGAAAATTTTAACAACAATGGCAGTGGCGAGGCAGGGGTTGCTCCCTACGGGATGCCGAGTAGGGCAAAATCGCAAAGATTTTGACCGTCACCCGCCATTATTGTTGTTAAAATTTTCAAAATCAAGAATTCACTTTGCTATCCACTGACAAAACCAATAGTTTTAAAAATTGGACCCCCTATAAAGAAGAATAAATAAAAAAGGTGATTTCAAATGGCTAAAAAGGCAAAAAAAACTATGAAGAAGGGCAAGAAGACTTCAGTTAAGAAAGCAGTAAAAAGCAATAAGGTATGTGAATTCTGCTGATTAGAATTTCCCGTATTGCCTGAGTTTAATCCATAATTTAAGCCGCTATGCTGGCTATCCAACTTAGTTGACTTTAAAATGGCAAAGAAAAACAGTAGGATTGAAAAGGCTCAAAGGGCATTTGCTACAAAAGACATAGAGATGGCTAAAAAAGCCCATAAAAGTTCGTTGATACACGGGCAAATCCACGAGGAAGAGCCTTTCCTAATGAAGGGCGAATATCTGGGGGAATTTGTCTACGGAGCCATTGACGGCACAGTGACAACCTTTGCTGTTGTGGCAGGGGCAACAGGGGCAGCCTTGTCTTCAGGGATTGTGGTCGTGCTGGGCTTTGCAAACCTGCTTGCTGACGGATTTTCAATGGCGTGCGGCAACTATCTCAGCGAGAAGACCCAGAGGGATTTCATAAAAAAAGAAAGGCAAAGAGAGGAATGGGAAATTGAAAATGTTCCGGAAGGCGAAGTCAATGAGATTAAGGAGATTATGAAGAAAAAAGGCTTCAGGAACAAAGAGCTTGATATGGCAGTCAAGGTAATAACTTCCGACAAGAAAGTATGGATTGACACAATGATGTCCGATGAGCTCGGGTTGGTGGAAAGCAATAAAACTCCGTGGAAAACAGCTGCCGTGACTTACTTCGGCTTTTTGTCCATTGGAGTCATACCGCTGCTGGCCTATGTCTTTTCTTATTTCTTCCCTGTTTTTGCAGAAAACACTTTTGGAATTGCAGTTGTAATGACGCTTGCTGCCTTGGTTTCTATAGGCGTAATCAAGAGGTATGTCACAAAAAAAGATTTGTGGAAGACTGTCCTTGAAACACTCTTTGTTGGTGGGGCAGCTGCAGTGATGGCTTATTATGTGGGCTATTTACTGAGATGGATAGTATCAGTGTCATTGTAGAACTGCAAATAATCCCCCATGAACGCAATAAGCCATTATTTGCCCCTTTTCCTAAAAAACAAAGTTTAATAATGCTTAAGTTTCCACACTAAATTATATATAATAATCTAAAAATCTGTCTTGGAGGTAAAAATGAAAAAAACAATTTTATTATTGGCGATAGGGTTATTTTTAATTAGCGCCTGCACACAGCAGAATGTCCAAAAGCCGGAGGATTCTATTGGCGGAGGCACGCCAGTGCCGGAAGGAAATGTGATATCAAGCGGCGAAGTTAAGGAATTCAAAATGACTGCAAAGCAATTCAGCTTTGAGCCGTCAACAATCGAAGTCAACAAAGGCGACAAAGTAAGGCTTATAGTGACAAGCGTTGATGTTCCGCATGGCATAGCAATCAAAGAGTATGGCATAAACGAAAGGCTCGAAGTAGGCAAGCCGGTTACAATAGAATTCACTGCAGACAAAGAAGGCACTTTCTCAGCTTACTGCTCAGTGTTCTGTGGCTCAGGGCACAGCAATATGAAAGGAAATCTCATCGTCAAATGAAAACAGCAAACTTATTTTTACTTTTTATTTATTCAAAACTGGCAGGATATGGCAAACCAAAAACAATTTAAAAAAATCTTGATGCTTGCCTTAGTGGCCTTATCCTCAATCATTTTAGTTGGGGCGCATTCAATCTACCTGTTTAACATAAGCCTTGATTTTGACAGGGAGCTGGAATCAAACACAATAAAAGCTGCCCAGAATTTTCTTAATACAAAAAATGAGCCAGTATCATTTGACCTTGACAAAGGGCTGATAATTGCTCATTTTGAGCCTGAGCAGAGAAATTATGTTGAGGTAAACCCCCTTGGATATGAGGTTTATGGCATGAGGAACGAAAATTTGAGGCATAGCACAGGCACTAAGGCAATAACCAAAGAGCAAGGTTTTGAGGCTGCAAAAAGAATTTTTGAAAAGCTGCCGGAAAACGTAAAGCTTGAGTTAAAGCCTGATCCAGATGTTTCAGAAGTTGATGGCACCTATTTTTACAAATGGTTTCGCTATGTGAATAATTTGCTTGTAGCTGGTGAAGATTTCATGGTTCAGATAGATGATGTTAATGGAAATGCAATAGCATGGCGCTTGTCAATTTTTGATTACCCGAAAGACTCTGTAGATACAACTCCGGCAATAACAAGAAATGTTGCAAAATCAGTGGCAGAGCTCAGCTTCAATACGCCTTCAGTCAATGGATTCAAACCTTATCTGATTATAAACACAAACGAGCCTGTGTGGGTGAATAAGCTGCAGGGGCAATTTTATCCTTTTTTTGTAGGCGTAAGCGCAAAAGACGGCAGCATTTCGTTCACAGGCACATTGCCGGGCGAAGTTCCAAAAGGCTATGATGCCGGAGACATGATTAAAGTTATTGAAAATGACCTCATAAAGCAGATTTACAGCCAAAAATGAAAAAGATAATCATATTTTTGTTGGTTATGGCAGTTTTAATAAGTGCATGCGCTCCAAAAGAGAATGAAGACGCAATAAAGGCTAAAAAAATAATTGAATACCACAAGAAAAAATTTGACAGCCTGCCACTAAGCGGCAAAATCACCAATGGCGCCAGGGAAATTGAAGTCAAGGCATTCCAGTACGGCTGGGAGCCTGAAAACATAGTCGTAAAAAAAGGGGAAAAGGTGAGATTTATTGTAGAAACTGCTGATGTTCCGCACGGCTTTGAATTAGAAGGCATACTGATCCCTGGCTGGGATACTGAAAATGCAGTCAAAAAAGGAGACAAAACAATTTTGGAGATAAACGCAGACGAAGCTGGGGAGTGGAATATGGTATGCACGGTCTATTGCGGCCCGGGGCATACAGGAATGAAAGGAAAGT
>CAZFEZ010000084.1:0-4583 GCA_964518225.1 uncultured Methanosarcinales archaeon
GATTTAATGATTTTAGCGAGTTGCTTTTCCGTCGGTGTGATACTCATTCAAAACAAAAGAATTACCAAAATTTGACTATATGCCGAAGACTCAAAAGTATCAATAAAAACAAAAACCTTTAAATATATCTTGATAGCTTAAATCACTTTGAAATGGTAATGCATCATATAAAGAAATTCTTTGAGTCCCAGAAAAAGAGGCTTGCAGAGAAAAAAAAGGAGGAAGACAAGCTGGATTCCTTTAGGGAAACAGAGGAGATGAAGAAAGCAGAGGAAATCAAAAGGGAAGCGGACAGATTAGCCCAATTAAAGCAGTACACAACCGCAATTGAGGAGTACAACAAAGCTTTGGAATTCTACCCTTACAAGGGAAATGAGACTGATATGTTCAAGAATGCAGCCGAGTTTTTGTTCAAGTGCAATTACAATATTGCAGCGTGCTTTTCCTACCTTGACAGCTTTGACAATGCAATCGGGCATTTTGACAAGGCTTTGCAGGTTGAAATGGCCGACGATGAAAACAAGGTGAGGGCGCTGATGGGCAAGGGAAACACTTTCTACAGGAAAAAGCTTTTTGTCGAGGGAAGATACAAGGCAGGCGCTTACCGAATTTCAATGGACACCGAATACGAGATAAGCGACAGGAAGGTTCAGGAATACAGGGAAGAGGACAGGAAAAAGAATTTCATCAAAATGGCGCATGCATGCTTTACTCAGGCCGCTGAGATTGACAAAAGCCATATTGACGCATGGTACAACAAAGGCCATATGGAAATGCTCATGGGCAAGATAAAAGATGCTGTCCAGTCATTTGACAGCGTCATAAGCATCAACAAGAACTATGAAAACAAGGAGGCAATCTCTTTGTTTGACGAGATAAAGAAGGAGAAAGGCATTTCGATAAAAACATCTGAAATCATGGACAGGAGCGAGGGCGCGGAGCCGAGCTTCAAGACCAAGACAGGCCATCTTGTCAAGACAAGGGCAGAGATGGAGATTGCAAATTTCCTTTTCAACAACAATCTGCTGTTCCAGTACAATACAGTCGCCACTTGGGCTGACAAGGATGATTTCAAGGCATCATTTTATGTTCCCAAGCTTGATCTTTACATTGACCATCACCCATATGATTACTTAAAGGAGTACCAAAAGGTCATGAAAGCCAAGATAAAGCAGTATGAAAAGCACAAGAAGAAGCACGTTTACATCACTTCTGAAGACGAGAAAAACATTGAGGATACTATTAAGCTGAAGATGAAGCCTTATATTATATTGTGAATTATTTTAGATACCTCAACCACAATTTCCTGAACACGGGCAATGCCAATGTCGATAGCATAAATGCTATTGCAGGCACTATTGCATTGAGCCACGGATTTGAAATGCCTATTGCTTCAAGATAAAATCCAACTGAAATATAAGTGAACAATAAAAGAAGAGCTCTTCTGGAATAGCTTATTTCCCATGCTTTGTCCTGCTCAACTTTTCTGTTTCTTGATTCTATGTTGTCAATCCTATGTTCCAGCTCTTTTAAACTAGCCATTCAACAAGCTTAAGATGGACTGTTTATTAAATTTTCCACTGTCCACTGGACAGAAAAGCACTGGACATTTGCCCGCGTGAAGTATATAAAGGAGAAGTTCCAGCATTCTGAAAATAAAGAAAAGCCGCCCAATCTGGCGGAGCAAAAGATTGAGACCCTCCTGCTGGAAACAGCATCTGGGTTCAAATCCTGCAAAGGATTGCTTTCTGGGTGAAAGCCCCAGCCGCGGCGCGTTATAATGATAACCAACAGCTTCATTTTTTTGGAAAGAGTGGGAAAAAGGCTGGAACAGAATATCTGGAAGAATGGAATTTGTGACTGGGACAGCTTTCTTAAAAGCAAAAATGTCAATGGGCTGGCAAGGCACCGGAAGCTTTATTACGACAGGAAAATACTGAATGCCAAAAAAGCGCTTTACAATTTTGACTCGGGCTATTTTCTTAACTTGTTGCCGCAGCCGGAAATGTGGCGGCTGTACGATTTCTTCAAAGAAGATGCTGTTTTCCTTGATATTGAAACAACTGGCTTGGGCAGGCATGAAGATGACATAACTGTGTTCGGGCTTTACGACGGCATAAGCACAAAAACAATGATAAAGGGAATAAACCTTGATTTTAATTGCCTGAAAAAAGAACTGCAGAAATACAGATTAATCATCACCTTTAACGGGGCTTCCTTTGATTTGCCATTCATTGAAAAAAGATATCCAAACATGCTGCCAAAAATACCAAACTTTGACGTTAAATGCGTAACAAACAGGCTTGGCTTGAAGGGAGGCTTGAAAAATATTGAGAAAACCCTTGGCATCAAAAGAACCAGCATTGTTGATAAATTCTACGGAGGCGATGCATTAACCTTGTGGAGGATGCACAGGGCAACTGGAGATGATTATTACCTGAATTTATTGGTTGAATACAATGAGTATGACATCATCAATCTAAAATTTGTTGCAGAGCATTGCGTGAAGAAGATGAAGGAGGAGGTTTTTAATAAAGGGCAATAAAGTCAAACCTGCAAAGAAAATTGGAAATTGACAATGTAACCACCAGATAATTCACTCAATCATAACTTTTGTTCCTATGCTCTGCCCCGGCATCCCGGTGTCAAACCTGACCCTTAAAGCCCCTGTATTCCCGTGAATGTTTGTAATCTGCCCGGTTAATTGCTTGCCTGCAGAAGTCTTCCATATCACTTTCTTGCCCACAAGCTTTGATGCCTTTTCCTTGCTGTCTATGCTGCTGACCTGGACGACCATCTGGTTGCTTCTCTTTACCCTTCTGCTTCCCCTGAAATGAACTATAGTGCCTTCCATAGTTTCTAGGAAAATTTGTGGTTTTAAAAGGTTTTTGTTTTTAATGAGGCAGTCAAATAAAAATCACAATACATTCAGCAGAATAATGGGAATCAGCAGGCATGCCATTGAGTTGCTTCTGCTCACATCAACAATGTTGGGTATTAGCCCGATTGATGTAGCCACGGCCAATATAAGCAATCCGGCAAAGCCTGAAAAATACAGGACCATAAAAGCCACAAAAGCAATAATCAATATGCTCAGGATGGAGTAATTAAACTTGTTCATTATTGACGAGAATACCTTGCTTATGTAAAGCGTTAAAAATGTCGCAATACCGCCTGCAATTAAGGCAACCGCAAGGAACAAGACCAGCATATGGATGCTTATGTGCTGCAGAAGCTGCTGCACGACAATGATTGAGCCATTCCTTGCCTTTGAAATTGTGAAAAGCGTTATCAAAGACATTATCATTGACACAGTGTTAATGCCGCCCACCAAAATCAGGTAGCTGAAGACGTCTATCTTCCCCACAATCTGGCCAGCAACAACAGCAGCCTGAGCAGGCCCCAGGCCCGGAAATATAGAAACCAATGAGCCTGAGAATACCCCTGAGCCAAGGGCCTTAACCATGTTTGCTGTCCTGACCCTTATCATCTCTGTTGTTCTCTGGATTGGCAAAGTCACCTTTTGGGTAAGGCTTAATAGAAGGACGCTTACACCAAACAGCCCGGACAGCATCGGCAATAGCGGATCTTTCAAATTAGGCATGTTAAAGACGACCAATCCCAAAACTCCTGACAGGCCGACAACAATCAAAGCCCAGAATTTCTTGTTCATGTTTTCTTCTCTTAAAATCATAAAAATCACAACAGCTAGCAGCAGCCATGCAACATAGCCTTTTAAGTATTCAAAAATCAGCGGGACAGCGATAATCAGCAACGGCGATAAAACAATCGTTAAAATCAAGCACAATAAACTCCCGATAACTGTTAATTTTACAGCTTCATGGCCCCTTCCCTCAAGCAGCAGCCTATGCGCCGGCAGAACCGCCATTGCAGTGTCGTCAGCAGGAGCTCCGAGATAAGTCGCGCTTATAAAGTCTGTGAATGTATGCGTTATCGACATGGCAATTATGAACGATGCAACCGCGATGATGTTTGTGTAGCCCAACAGAGCCGGGGAAATGCTGAATAAAATCAATGCCACCAGGTTGATGTGCAGGCCCGGAGTCAGGCCCGTTATTACGCCCATTATACACCCGAGAAATACTGCAATTAAGATTTCTAAAAACATTATTTCACCAATCTTATCTTCTTAGCGATTATCTCATTCTTTCCGTTGTACTCCTGCACCCTGCCAATAACCTCTACATTATCGCCATTGCTTAATTTTAAATTGTCGCTGCCAGTGAACAGAACAACATTTACGGGACTCTGCTGGTCTACTTCAATAAAAACAACATTTCCCCTGTCGGTTATTTTTGACACTCTGCCCGTAAGCTTCACATCATCTCCGACATCCTTGTTCAAAAGACTTGGCTTGTAATCCTTGACATCAATTTTTGTTGATATGAAATACAGAAGAACTAATCCAACCAGAGAGCAGATTAATGCTATTTTCAAAAGAGTGGTTTCTTTCATTTGAATTTTTATTGAAATTTAGTTTTAATGAGTTTTTTAGTTAATGTATTGTTTCTTTTGGTACTGTTTTTAATTTTTTCCATGCCACTTCAATAAACACCAAATAG
>CAZFEZ010000085.1:0-4530 GCA_964518225.1 uncultured Methanosarcinales archaeon
TGCTGAATGCGAGAAAATGGTTTTTGCTTTGGCTGACTACAAAGGGCCTTCTTACATGAGGCTGCACAGGAATGCTGTTCCGGTAATTCACGATTCAAATTATAAGTTTGAGATAGGACAAGGCGAAGTCTTAAGGCAAGGCAGGGACGCTGTGATTTTTGCTACAGGAACTTTAGTCCATGAAGCCCTGAAAGCTGCTGAAATTCTTGATAAGGAGGGCATAAAGGCTTATGTTGCCAATATCCATACTATAAAGCCGCTTGACAGTGATTTAGTGATTGAGCTGGCCAAGAAAACAAATTATGTAGTGACGGCAGAAGACCATAATGTGATTGGCGGGTTGGGAGGCGCTGTTGCAGAAGTTTTAAGCGAGAATTATCCTTGTTTAATGAAAAGAATTGGAATGCAAGACAGGTATGCAGAATCAGGAAAGCCAGATGAATTGTACAAAAAGTATGGATTGTATTCTGAGTCAATTGCTGAAGAAGTCATGAAGTTTGTCAGTGTGAAGAAGTAAATGGAAAACTGGATCGTTTACGGGATCATAGCAGCCATATTTTTTGGGATCAATACCATAATTCTGAAGATTGCCATTCAAAAGGGAAATTTAAATCCAGCTTATGCCAGCTTGTCATTCGGAATTGGAATTGTGATAACATTCCTAATCTATTATTTCATAAATCCGAACTGGCAGTTTGAGTGGAAATCGACATCAATTGCCGTATTCGCTGGAGTGACTTGGGCTGTCGGAATGCTTGCTGTTGCCATAGCAATATCGCAAAAAGGTAATGTTGCGCAGCTTGCGCCGGTTTACAATACAAACACGATAATTGCAGTTATCTTGGGAATAATCTTATTGAAGGAAATTCCGGACATGTCCCAGATTATAAGGATAGTTATCGGGGCTGTCATGATAGTTGTGGGTGCTGTCTTGGTTAGTGTATAAGGAAAAGAATTAAAAACTGAGGCATATTAGTTGATTTAAAATGCAAATTTTCATTGACTCTGCAAGTATAGAAGAAATCCGACTGGCTGCAGACAGTTCGCTCGTTGACGGAGTTACGACAAACCCGACTTTGGCTGCTAAAGCCGGAAGAGATTATAATGATGTCCTGAAAGAAATCTGCTCGATCATTAAAGGTCCTGTAAGCGCTGAAACTGTTTCTCCTGATGCAGAAGGAATGGTAAAGGAAGGTGTTGCATTTTCAAAGATTGCCAAGAATATTGTTGTAAAAGTCCCAATGACAGTTGAGGGTATGAAAGCCTGCCAGAGACTGACGAAAAAAGAGATCAAAGTGAATGTTACATTGTGCTTTTCTGCCAATCAGGCTTTATTGGCAGCAAAATCCGGGGCTTTCATTGTAAGCCCTTTTGTCGGCAGGCTGGACGACATTGGGGAAGTTGGAATGAATTTGATTAAGGACATAAGATTGATTTACAACAATTACAAATTCACAACTCAGATCCTGGTCGCTTCTGTAAGAAACCCGATTCATGTTTTGGAAGCAGCAAAGATTGGAGCAGACATCGCAACAGTCCCGTATTCTGTCTTTGAGCAGTTGTTCAAGCACACATTGACTGATGCGGGCATTAAGAAATTCTTAGAAGATTGGGAAAAAGTGCCGAAGAAGAAGTGAAGTTTATTCAACTCCCTCAACATATTTCAAGTTTTGTATGAATACTTCATTGAGTGGTTCCAGTTTAATAGCTTTTTTTATTTCCAATATTGCCTGTTCTTTTTGTCCTTCAGCATTTAAAACTAATCCCAATAGGTTATGTGCCCATGAATAACCATTGTCCATATCAACTGATTTTAAAGCTAATTCTTTTGCCTTAGGTATGTCCCCTTTGTCTAGCATAATTGCCCCTAAAGTTACATAAGGCCCTGAAAATTCTGAATCCAATGAAATTGCCGATTCTTCATGTTGTTGGGCCACATCCAAATTCCCTAGCCTGTAATAACCAATGCCTATCCAATAATGCGCTCCGGATTTTTGTTCATTGGTTGTAGATATATTTAATGCCATTCCACCTTCTTGGATAACACGCTGATTATCACCCATACCCCAAAATGTTTTTGCAGATTGTATATGGTCAACATAAGCTTCAAAGTCTTGTGGAACTACTGATGTTTGTTTGAATTTAGAATAAATCTTATTAAAATTATAGCCCAAAAGGATTAGGCTTACCAATAATAATATAATAACCATACAAGTGTAATACCAAGGTATTCTATTAGATAAGGGATTTTTAAAAGATGATTTTTGATCGATACTATTTTCTTCCATATTAATAAGACTTAATTTTTTAGAAAATTATATTCCTTGCCTGCCACCACTACCTTTTTTTGTCTTATTTAAAATAAGGTCGCGAAGATATTCCGCATTTTTCTTGCTAAGTCCATCTATATGGTTTAATGGGTGGGTCGTAGCCATTTCAATTCCTGCGGTAATAATATGCACGTCATATAGCCTAAATAATCTATCAAGCATGTCCTGATCAACAAATACATTTTGTATTCTTGGATATTGTGTATTTGCTTCTGTCCTGCCAATTACACCTTTTCTTATTATCATTAAATCGTCTTTTAAATCATAAAAATAGAACTTATAATAATAAATTTGATAAATTAAAATTAGAAAAGCAATTACAAAAAATAGTATAATGAAGATTGTTATAAAGGCAAACCGTTTGCTTCTGATCCAGATAAGAAACCCAAATATAACGTACATTATCAACCAGCCCAATAAAGTTGATATGGTCTTCTTAATTATTTTTCTACGTTCAAGAGGATAAACTAAGCAAGTTGGTTGCTTATTTAGATTATCTGACATTCTTATAAGACTTTGTTAATTAGTTTAAATAATTTTCCCCAACCAAAGCCTTTTTATACCATTTTCATTAACTTCATTCTATGCAGCAGTATAATGTAAAAGACGCAAAGAGGCACGAGTCTGCGCATGACAGGAAAGTGAAGGAGCTGGAGGAAGAGCTCTCAACTACAAAGTACAACAAGAAAACCCAGGGCCATATCGGACTGGTGAAAGCCAAGTTAGCAAAAATAAAGGAGGAATTCCAGAGAAAATCCTCGGCAAAAGGCAAGGGCGAGGGATTCACTGTCAGGAGGACGGGAGACGCAACTATCATAATGGTCGGCTTTCCGAGCGTTGGAAAATCAACTCTATTGAACGCAATCACAAATGCAAACTCCCCTGTAGGGGCTTATGCCTTCACGACATTAACCTGCATTCCGGGATTATTGGAATACAATCATGCAAAAATACAGGTTCTTGACGTGCCAGGAATTGTTGAAGGCGCTGCAACAGGAAGGGGCAGGGGAAGAGAAGTTCTTGCATGCGCGCAAAGCGCAGACCTTGTCATCGTATTGCTTGATGTCTTCAGCCCAAGGCATCTTGAGGTTGTCAAAAATGAGATTTATGAGACCGGGCTGAGGATGAACCAAAAGCCCCCCCAAGTCAATATAAGCAGGAAGCCAAGAGGCGGAATTGATGTTGGCCTGACTGTGAAACTGACAAAATTAAATGCAGAAACAATAAAATCAATACTTAAAGAATTCAGACTGGAGAACTGCAGCATTGTCATCAGGGAAGATATAACCGATGACCAGCTGATTGATGTGATAGAAGGCAATAAAAGATATGTTCCGGCTATTATTGTCTTAAACAAGATTGACATGGTTGATACAAAGGAGCTTGAAAGGATAAAGGCAATTGTAAAGCCTGACATCTGCATTTCAGCGGAAAACAAAGAAAACACGGAAGAATTAAAGGAGATGATATTCAAGAAGCTGGATTTCATTAGGATTTACTGCAAGGAAGCCGGAAAAAAGGCGGATATGGAGGTGCCTTTGATAATGAGAAAAGGCAATACTTTAAGGGATGTCTGCGTCAAGCTCCACAAGGACTTTGTAAGCAAATTCAGGTTCGCAAGGGTCTGGGGCAGGTCTGCAAGATTCCCTGGGATGGTCTTAAGGAAGCTTGAGCATACTGTACAGGACAATGACATCGTTGAAGTGCACGTTAGTTAAAAGACGATGCTATCGCAAAAAATTCGACCATAAAATTTGAAGTAACAAAAGAAAAAGTGCAATGAGGTAACTGGTTATTGCTTTCTTTTTGTAATTTACTTTAACTGCAGCTGAGAACGGGAAGATTGCCGCTGCCACAAAAGCTACGTGCAGCAGACCTATCACAAAATATTCTCTATAGATAAACATGTCTATAATAAATGAGGTTTGGCATCAGTGGGGTTAAAAGCTAATGGACCAAAGGCATAACCAGCCACATAAGTATTTCAATGGACACCCTGATTGAGGTTTATAAAACTTACTGGCAGATTCAAATTTTTTCCCGCAACCTTTAAATACCACTTCATCTTACCAAATAAAACTAAAATGCGCCTAATAGAAAACCTGATGGTACAGATTGGATTTGCTTTCTACAGATTGTTTTCCGGCTTTAAGTACTTCTTTTTTTATTTTAAGTTTTGATTAGCCTCTATATTAAAAGA
>CAZFEZ010000086.1:0-4515 GCA_964518225.1 uncultured Methanosarcinales archaeon
TCTCCTCTTTTATCGTGTTCAGGATAAGCTTTGTTTCCGTCCTTTCAACAAATTCATAAGTCTGCAATTTCTTGAGGAAATTGTCCATCTGCCTTCTTGTGGGAAACCTGGCAAGCACAACAGCGTCAAACGCCCCGGTTACATCATAAACTGCAAAAACATTGGGATTGTTGGATATCCTTCTCTCCACATCAAATAATTTTCCCTTAGAGATTCTGATTTCAATCATTACCTCCACATCATAGCCTGATTTTTCATAGTCGAGCTTTGCTGTGTAGCCTTTTATTACTTTTTCCTGCTCTAATCTTTTAAGGTGGTGCATAACGGTGGCAACAGAAACATCAGCTTTCCTGGCAATCTTCCTTAAGGAAAGCCTTGAATTCTCAACGATAATATTCAATATTTTTTTATCAGTGGGTTCAAGCTGCATTTTAAACCAACGTTTGTTTTTTTTATAATAGCTTAAATGCAGAATTTTAAACAAATATTTAAATTTATTGCTATTAATTGGTATTTGTTTACTATTTCTTAGAAAAGGTATATAATCGTGGGCATTAATCCAATAATACAACAATATAATGGCTCAAGAAACTATTAATCTGGATAGCCTTGTTCAAGACCTAAGAGCTAACGACAGTTTCATATTGGAAAAGCCTTTAGCTGGCGGGCTTGAAATTTGCCTCAACCGGTCAGATGCATTTGATAAAGCATTGGTTCCTTTGTTGAATAATATTATTGAAGCCTCAAAGCCAGAATATGAATTTGTCATTGGAGCTGTTGGCGGGTACGGCAGGCGACAACTGCGCCCGAATTCGGATTTGGATGTTATCTTAATGTATGGGGATGATGTTCCTGATGAGGACCCTTTTTTAATGTCCTACACCGACCGCTTATCAGGGTTTTTATTCGAGGCTTTGGGGATAAGCGATATCCCAATAAAAAATAACCTGAGTGACATAGATAAACCGGATAAATTCGATACAAAGAAATTCTCAGCCTGCCTGGATTATCGGAGGCTGGCTGGCTCAGAAGAGTTTGAAGGGGCCTTTCTTGGAAAATTAAAAGGCAGCTTGGATAATTTGGGATTTTTTCTCGACATGAGATCCACTCTTGAGCAACATTTTGGAATTGACACTGTCCCATTCAATATGAAATATGGTGAAGGTGGCCTAAGGCAGTTTAACATTGCAGTTCACGTTCAGGGTGCTGAAAAATTTGAGGCATCTTCTGAAGTATATGGGCGAATTCCAGACGATGCAATGGATGCATATTCGGTCTTGCTTAAAGCAAGCTCGTGGCTAAATCTCAGATATGGGCTAAACGCTGAAAGACCAAAGAGAAAAACTTCGGCTGGGGTACAGAGTAATGAAATTTTTGGGGTAGCTGACTTGGAGGCATTCGAAAGATTTTTCGGAAAAGGCAGCATCCAAACCCTCCACCGGAGCAGGAGAATCATAAAACAATTCAGCGAAAAAGTCTCTTATGAGCGGCTAAAAAGTGGGATTCGGTCGTCTATCTTCATTTACACACTTGGTGGTTTGGGGCTGGATTCTTACACTGAAAATGGGGACAGGGGCAAGGAATTCTATGATTTATTATCTGAGGCGCAAAAAAGAAACCTCAATATTGCCCCCAAGGATTATCACAATCTTATTGCCGAGGCTGAGAAATTCGCAGCCCCTCGCCCAGAATTCATGGATCTTTTCCATCAAGAAGGGAATCTTGCTGGTACGCTGGAGATAATGCTTACAGCTGGCGCTCTCGGCCGGACATTGCTGGGATTTTCAGCCCTGGAAACTTCATATTTTGAGGATACGCATAGAAATAGGAATATCACGCGGGCTCGCCAGGCTATAAACAGGGTTTACAATTTGGAAAGTTTGATGCACCCTAAGCAGCACCAAACAGACAGGGAAAAATTTTTCAGTCACGAGTATTCATTGCTCGACTTAAATCAATTAACCTCACTGAAACTGGCGTTACTGTGTAAGGCAATCCCACAAACATTAGGAATCACGGCAAGGCAATATCTTTCGGACTTGAAAAAAAGCTATTCTAGCCTTGATGAGGACTCTTTAAGCACGATGGAATTCCTGATTGACAGCAAAGACCTCTTGATTGGCACTGCCCAGGCAGAATTGCTTATGGAGAGGTCTACGATAGACTCGGTGGTCAGCAAAATAATAAATCCGGAACGCCTTAGAAGCCTTTTGCTTTTTACATATGGGGACCTGACTAGCAGCCCGATGGCGGGCATTCATTCAGCTACATCTAAGCATTTCTCGAATCTGGACTGGGATAATGTTATCCTTCTGTACAAAAGGATAATGAATAGGCTCAATGATGTTGAAGATACGGGCTATAATCCTGAAGAACTCAATGATGAACTAGCTGAAATTGCCAAGTATGTTCCACTTAGCTTTTTCAGGAGCAGGCATAAGGAGCCAATTTCAATAAATCTGAAGCATATCCAAAATGTAATTGCCGATAAAAATCCTGAGATTGTTTTTACAAAGCTGCCAGAAGATTATTTCTTATTGCAGGTGATTGCAGAAAATTTTCCCGGACTCCTTTGGAGAGTGGCGGGAGTCTGCTGCCGGCATAAATATAACTTACAGGAGGCCGAGATTTACTCGACTAGCGGGCAATATAACATTGCCTTTGATTTCTTTGAAATTGATGCACAGTCAGTAAGCAACATCACCCCATTCCAAGACGAACTTGCTTCTGTGATCAAAGAAAGAAAGGATATAGGCATCAACGCTCAAGAATTGTTAAGGGGGATGGACATTAAGTACACGCTTGACTACATCCCCCTGGTTGATAAATACAGGATGTCAATTATGGCCCGTGATCGAAAAGGATTGTTTTACTCGGTCATCAGGACACTGTCTGATGAAGTTGGAGCAGATATCTGCGCAACAAAAGCCCGAACTTTGAGAAATGGAAGAGTAACGGACGTCTTTTTCTTTTCATCTGAGCATCCGCAGCAGGTGGTTGAAAGCAGGATAGCCAAGAATTTTGATATTTATGTGGGCGATTCTGGCAGAAGATGATCGCTCAGGATATTAGCATTCAAAATTGGCTTTTGAATTGTATCAGTTATAATGCCCCCAGAATTTTCAATTTTGAGTGCGTTCCTCTTTATTGGCATTCTACTCTAATTCATGCCAACAAATCTTTTTTGGGCATGGCCGAATCAAAGAAAAAGTTTTATATAGTTTTTACATTACAAAGAACTAAATGGTTCCGACAAAGATGTTTCTGACAAAAGGTGTGGGAATCCACAAGGACAGGCTTGCCTCTTTTGAGAGCGCTTTGAGAAGTGCCGGCATAGAAAAATTCAACCTTGTTTATGTTTCAAGCATACTGCCCCCCCAGTGTAAGATAATTCCAAAAGAGGAAGGGCTGGGATATCTGAAGCCGGGCCAGATTGTGTTTGTTGTGATGGCAAGGGGCGAAACCAATGAGCCCAACAGGCTTATTGCATCTTCAATCGGAGTTGCAGTGCCTTCAGATTCAAACATTTACGGCTACCTTTCAGAGCACCATTCTTTCGGGGAAACGGCAAAGAAAGCAGGAGATTATGCGGAAGACCTGGCTGCCACAATGCTTGCGACAACCTTGGGCATAGAGTTTGACCCGGACCAGGCATGGGAAGAAAGAGAGGAAATCTACAAGACAAGCGGGCACATATTCAAAACCACGCAGATAACCCAGTCTGATGAAGGCAACAAGGACGGGCTGTGGACTACAGTGATAGCAGCGGCAATATTGATAGAATAATTTTTAAATACTGCCTGACCCTTTTATTTATGAAAAAAGTAATGTGTACAGGCACTTTTGACATTATTCATCCGGGCCATTTGTTTTACTTTTCTGAGGCAAAAAAATACGGCGACAGATTAATAGTTGTTGTGGCAAGAGACGGCAATTCAGAGGCTTTCAAGGGCAGGAAGCCGGTGCATAACGAGAAGGAAAGGCTGGAAGCAGTAAGAACGCTTAAAATTGTTGATGAAGCTGTTTTGGGCAATGAAGGCAGTATCTTCAGTATCATAAAAGATATAAAGCCTGATGTAATATGCCTAGGCTACGACCAGAAAACCCGCAACCGGGAAGTGGAGGATGAGCTAAAGAAAAACGGCATCAGGGCTGAAGTAATACGGATAGGGCCTTACATGCCGAATGTCTACAAAAGCTCTAAACTGAAAAAATGAACTACATTTACTTGATAATATTATCATTGGTAGGATTTGCCGTTTCTTTTTACATTTACTACACTAAAAAGTACAATAAGCATATGTACTGTGTCATCGGACAAGATTGTGACGCTGTTATCACAAGCAAATACGGCAAAACATTCGGCATAGAAAACACAATACCGGGCATGCTTTACTATGTCTTGATATTTGTTTACGGGATTTCAATGCTTTTAAACCAAAATATTTTTAAAGGCATTATGTTTTACTATTTTATAGTGGGTTCAGGCATTGCCTCGGTTTTGTTTTCAGTTTA
>CAZFEZ010000087.1:0-1302 GCA_964518225.1 uncultured Methanosarcinales archaeon
TCTTCCCTTACAATTTCAGGCGTGATGCCGTAGCTGTCATACAAAAGCAATAATCTCTTGCCATCAATTTCCTCTTTCACCAGCTTCGAAACCATTGAATGTGTTTTTTGCTTTGTTGCCTTGTACTTGTTTTTCTCAACCTCAAGAATTTTTGCCACTTCATCGAAGTGTTCATTCAATTCAGGAAATAACGGCTTCAAGTACTCAGCATGCCACCTGCAAACATCAGGCAAGTTTATATCCCAATTATACTGGTCGATAAAGGAGTGCGCCCTTCTCAAAATCGCCCTTAAATTATAGCCGCCCCCTACATTGCTGGGCAAAGCCCCGTCGCTTAAAGCAACCAGCAAAGCCCGCGAATGCTCGGCTACTGAATAAAGGGCTGCAAGCTCAAGAATGTGCCTTTTTAATTCCTCAATCCCATATCCGGTCTTCTTTGCAACGTCGCTCCAGACTGCATCAATGTCCTCAACCTCATCTATATTCAGATAGGAGGAATAAGGAAGGAATTTCTGCATCATGCCCTCATTTACCTTTATTCCTGTTGCAGAATAAAGCTTCCTGACAACAGTCGGGAAGGTTGTTTCATAGCTTGTCGATTTCCCCTGGGTGAACCATGAATTCCTTTCATGGCCCATCCCCATATCAAGTACTTTAAGGTTCAGCTCCTTGTAGCCAGTTGTAGTCTGCTCGAACATCATGTAAACCTGGTTGCCAAGCTCAAGGCCTCTTGAAAAATACTCCATGCAGGGCCCGAAATTGCCCCCTCCAGCCCATGCATCCTCATGAAAAGTGATTTCCTCATTGCCCAAGCCAAGCCCCTGCTTCAGCCAATTATGGATGTCTGTGAAATATTTTGCCTGATCCCAGTCTTTTGGCTTCATGAACGCATGCTGCCCGATCATGACAAAAGCGCAATAATGGGCGCCTGTAATACCGATATTATCAATATCATTAAATCTCAGGCACATCTGAGGCACAACCAATGGGTTGGCAGGCGGCTCAACTTCTCCAGAAACAACATAAGGCTGGAAATCATAAATAGATGCCTGAACAAAATCAGTATCATCGCGCCACCTTGCAACAACCGGATAGCGCTTTATCGGAGTGTAGCCCCATTTCCTGAAAAGCTTTGAGAATTCTTCCCACACCTCTATGTAATCAAGCTTTTTTTTGGCCGGAGTGTTTCCAATAAACCTGAAGCCGCCTGAGCAGGCAGGATTGCCGCAAACATCACTGGGGGTTACTGACCAGAAGAAAGTGCCGCATTTTATGCATTTCTTCCTGCTGAACCCTTCTGCC
>CAZFEZ010000087.1:1312-4324 GCA_964518225.1 uncultured Methanosarcinales archaeon
TATCAGGCTCTTTGGAAGCCTTTATTTTAAATTCTTTTTTTATTTCTTTGTCAGATGGCATAATCACCGCAAAATATTATTCAATTAAAAAGTTATTGGTTTTAGATAAGCATATATATTCCAAAAATAAATAATCAGGGTATGCACTTCAAAAACCGCCATGAATCAGGGGTGAAGCTTGCCGAGAAATTAAAAGATTACAAAAATGATAAAAATGTAATAGTGCTAGCTATTCCGAGAGGCGGTGTAGAGATTGGATATTGGATTGCAAAATCATTGAATGTGAAGCTGGATGTGATTGTAACTAAAAAGATCGGTTTGCCCGATGATGAAGAATTTGCAATCGGCTCTGTTTCTCCTGACAAAAAGGTTATGTTGAATGAGGAAGCGATAAAGATATACAATGTTTCTGAAAGGTATGTCAAGCAAAAAACAAGAGATATAAGCAAGGAGATAGAGAGAAGGTACAGAGCGTACAAGGGAAAATACGAGCTTCAAAATCTGAAGGGCAAAATCGTCATATTGACGGATGATGGCATAGCAACCGGGTTCACGGCAAGGGCAGCCATAGATTACATTAAATCAAGAAATCCGGAAAAAGTAATTTTGGCCGTGCCTGTCGCTCCCTCGAAATTTAGCCAGGGAATCAAAGGATATGTTGATGAGCTTGTATGCTTACATTCTACGAACGTGTTATTTGCCATTGGCCAGTTTTATGACGAATTTCCTCAGTTAAGCGACATGGAAGTCAAAGCCTTCCTAAAGTCTGCTCCGCGTGAAGGGAAAGCTATATATACCAAAAGCTGAATTAAAATATTATAATGAGCAGTTCATTTTTTATGCCGGACATTCTTTTGGCAGTGCTTGTATCCTTAAGCCTGGCGTATGCCGTTTCTGAAATTTTCCGGCGTTTCAACCTGCCGAGGGTTGTCGGACAGATTCTAGCAGGAGTAATACTGGGATTTCCAGTCATAAAGAATTATTTTTTCACTCAGGAGGCACTGTCGGTTTTTTCTTTTATCTCGAACATAGGGATAATCCTTCTTTTTTTCTTTGTGGGCTTGGAGATAGACCTTAAAAAATTCAGGAAAAATTACAAAAAAGCGTCTTTTATCTCACTGTTCAACACATTGCTGCCTTTGTCAGCCGGGTTTTTTTTCTCGAGGTTTGTGTTTCATTTCAATAATACCACATCGCTGATAATAGCCATATCCCTCTCTGTGAGCTCACAGGCCATATCCCTGGACATACTGGAGGAATTAAATTTGTTAAAAAGCAAGATAGGCAACCTGATAGTTACTTCAGGAACAGTCGACGATGTGTTTGAGCTGGCCATAATCAGCATGCTACTTATAATGTTTCACACGACCTTGTCCGGAGAAACTAACTTTCTCAAAGTCGGATTTGACGTTTTGAGCTTCATACTGATGGTAATCTTATTCAGAGTTTCATTGATCCCAACGGTGCTGAATATGTTTGAAAAAGAAAAATCCCAGGCTACGCTCTTCATGGGCGCGCTCATAATAGTGCTTTTAATGGCATATGTGTCGGAAGTGATCGGGATTGGCTCGCTGCTGGGCGCATTAATAGCCGGCATGCTTATACGGCAGACTCTGTTGACGGGGGAGGACAGGAAGCCATGGAGAAGAAATGAGATTTCCCACTCAATTCATATAATCTCTTTCGGGTTCCTGATACCGATATTCTTTGTCGGCGTTGGGCTGAATACTGACATTTTTGCTATTTCGTCAAATCTTATTTTGGTCATTGTGCTGATACTGATAAACTTCATAGGGACCATAGGCGGCACCGTGATTGGGGTTATGATGGGCAAGGGCACATTGGAAGAAGGCCTGATTGTAGGATGGGGTGTGTCCCCAAAAGGCGATACAGAGCTTGTCATAGCAACGCTTGCGCTAAATGCTGGCTTGATAAATGTGAATATATTTACCGCAATAATCACAGTTGCGATTGTCAGCACTTTTGTTGCGCCTGTTGTATTCAAGCTTTCAGTAAAACAATATTTAGAAGTTAACGGCAAAAATTAAATTTCTTTATAGACCAAATCGTTTGCCCTTACTGGCCCCTCGAATTTTATGCCGATTGAGAGGCCAGGCTCTGCAATCTCAACAGTTTCATGCTCTATCTGCATCGAAGCCACTTTCTGCTTAAAATCGGTCGTGTGGCCTTTCACATGAATTTCATCGCCGGCCCTGATGCTGCCGCCCGTGACTTCGATTACAGCCACGCCTATCTTTGCAAAATAATGCGTTACTTTACCGACCTGCATTTCTCCCATAATCAACCAGAATGTTCATTCCTGATTCAGAAGTATTTAAGTTTTGCGGTGGTTTTTATTGGTTGTATAGGTCCGAATTAAGTTTACATCAATTTGTGAACAATAAATATTCCACTATACAAAAATTTAAGCATAATCGTCCCGCCCACCACCGATAATTTTAAAAGTGGATAGTCATCTCCAACAAGTAATATGACAAGTGTAGATTCATTAGCGAAATCTTATTCCAGAGGGGATAGCTACCATTTTAAGTATGATACTCGTATACCTTATAGATATGCTGTAAGTTACCTGTTTGGTCTAAGTAAGATTAATGCTAGACGGAGCAAGGCACTTTTAGGAAATGAGGTCTACTCCAAATATAAGGAATTGATGAGTGATAGAACTCCAGGCATACCTAACGAGTTAGTTCCTTACACGAGACAAGTTAGAATGTATGAGGGGGTAAGAAAGAAACGTAAAAATTTCAGGCAGTGGCAGGATGACAAAAAGGCAAGATACCTCAAAAGCAGGACAAATAATAAACCTCTGACGAGCCATGACAGAGATAAGTTAGTAGCGGCTGCGATAGTGGATATGTTTTTTAATGATAGGATTGGATAAGTGCTAAACTAAATTTCGTCCAGAAACTTCCCGTAATTTTCGCTATTCTTTATCTTGAACATTAATTCATTATCCAGCTCTTTCGGCTGGGTCATCTCTTCCAGAGATAA
>CAZFEZ010000088.1:0-4305 GCA_964518225.1 uncultured Methanosarcinales archaeon
TTTGTATACCGATTTGATTGCGGCAATTCTTCGCCATTTTCTAAAATGTCAGTAAGGACAGCATCAAGCATATCTTTTGCGCTCTCTATGGCATCTTCTAATGTGTGCCCCCACGCTCCAAATCCAATTTGATTACGACCAAGAATGAAATCAGGAACTATGATTGAATAGCGCCCGTCATCTTCCCTTACTGCAATTCCTGTATAATCCAATAATTGTTGTTGCATATCCTACCTATCCAACACTATGCCCGCAGCCGCAAGATGTCTTTACGTTTGGATTGTTTACCTTGAATCCGGCATTTGTCAGAGCGTCAAGATAGTCAACAATCGAGCCTTTCATGAAGGCAATGCTGTCCGGGTTTATGAAAACCTTCACGCCTTTTTCCTCAATAACTATGTCGTCATGCTTCGGCTCTTTTTCAAGGGCAATCTCGTACATGTAGCTTGAGCAGCCTCCCGGAACTATGCCGACCCTTAATCCATAGTCTTTTTTGCCTTCTTTCTCAAGCAAAGCCTTTACTTTATTTGCTGCCTTTTCCGTCAGTGTTACAATGATTTCTTTTGTTTGCTGTTCCATTTTTATTAAAATTAACGTAAAATCAATATTTATTGTATATCCTTAATTCTGGTGGTTCATCAGAGCCGTCAGGAGCTGTTGTCCTTACATAGCCTTCCGCCAGCGACCAGTCACATGTACACTCAGCGAATACTCTACCTGGCCAGGTTCCAGTGGTAGTGATTCTGCAATTATCACTTTTCTTCAATATAACTATGGATCCATTGTAACTTATGGAGAGGCGAATAGAATCACCACCTCCAACTTTTTCAAATCCATCTTTTCCTAATTGTTTATCTGTAGGATAGATTAATGATACTCTTGCATTTGGCAAAATCAAACTGGCATCTGGCCTTAATTCCGTTAATTTTTCCAGTAAATCTTGCAGAGTTCCCATCTTATCAATTATTTTAACACGCAGGGCAGTATTTTTTTGACCGGTTTAAATAACTTTTGTTTATGCCTCGACTTCGGATTCCTTTATTATCTCGTCGTACCCTTTTGCTTCAAGCTCGTGCGCCAGCTCCTTGCCGCCGCTCTTCACGATTCTGCCCTTCACCATTATATGTATCCTGTCCGGAGTTATGTAATCTAATATCCTCTGATAGTGGGTGATTATCAAAACACCTAAATTTGGATTAAGCATGGAGTTCACGCCATCGGCGACTATCTTCAAAGAATCAATATCTAATCCAGAGTCGGTTTCGTCAAGGATTGCAATTTCAGGCTGCAAAACAGCAAGCTGCAGTATCTCCGCCCTTTTCTTCTCTCCTCCTGAAAATCCCTCGTTTAAGTATCTCCTGCTAAAAGAATCATCTACCTTAAGCAATCTCATTTTTTCCTTAAGCAGTTTTACGAAATCAGGCACGCTTATCTTCTGGACCTTAACTGCATTATAGGCAGTTCTTAAGAAATTTGAAACAGACACTCCGGGAATCTCCTGCGGATACTGGAATGAGAGGAAGATGCCTAGTTTTGCCCTCTCATCAGGCCCCAATTCAAAAATATTTTTTCCCTTATACCATGCTTCGCCCTTGTCAACAGTATATTTCGGATGCCCCATCAGGGTGTAAGCCAATGTAGACTTTCCGGAACCATTGGGCCCCATCAAGGCGCAAACTTCACCTTTTTTGACCACTAAATTCACACCATTCAATATCTTTTTTCCTTCAATGCTTACGTGCAAGTCCTTGATGATTAGTTCGTCTGTTGTCATTTTTAGCTTATTAAATTGTTAGACCTATCCTATAACCTTTTGATTCTATAAACGTTATAGACTCTCTTAATGATTGTTCCAGTAATCTTCTTGATTTACTCTGTACTTGATATGATCTCCTTAAAGGTCCATCATCATAATCAAAATGTAAATTTATAGTAGTATAGCCATTGATACCACCGTCTACTATCACATTGATAAAATTAGGTTTGTTTCCAGTTGCAACATACTTAGCCATCCGATAGATATGTTTTGGCATATTAATAATTTCATTCACAAAGGGTATCCATCTCGATAATGATTTATCCGTATCGAGCAATTCATGGGATGGAGGATGCACATACAGACCCTCTAAATCAAAAATCTTAGTGACTAGTTGATTAGGATCATTAACCGACGCCTTTTTTAATTCTTCCACGAGTTTATGCCGTCTTATTACCATGTAACTGATATAAGCACTTGTCAAGCCCAAAGCACCTAATCCAATAATTTCTAATGTTTTTACTAAATCTACCAAACTATCTGTTTCCATCTGAATACCTGCTTTTAACATACTTTTCAAATATCAATATGCTGTTTTTCAATGTATCCAATGACAGCAATGCGCATTTCAGCCTTACGGGGCTCAGGGGGATGCCCAGCATTTCTAAAATGTTTTCTTTTGTAAGCCCCTTCAATTCCTCAACACTCTTGCCTTTAATTTCCTCTGTCAGCATTGAAGCGCTTGCCTGCGATATTGCGCAGCCGTGCCCATTAAACTTAACTTCAACAATCTTTTTATCCTCAATCACCAAAAACATCTCTATTTCATCGCCGCACAGCGGATTGTATTCATGGTGGTGGACGCTTGCCTTATCAATCTTTCCAAAATTCCTCGGGCTCTTATAGTGATCAAGGATATTCTCCTGGTACATTGATTCTATGCTGTCCATTTTATTGGGTTTTAATCTGAGTTCTTTGATACCTTTTTTCCATTAGATTTTTGATGCTGTCTAAACTGATAAATACATGCCGACCAACCGTGTACCCTTCAAGTCTGTTCGCATAAAAAAACTGCGATACGCGCTCTCTTGACAAACCTAACATTCTGCTGGTTTCTGCTGCAGAAACATAACCAACTCGTAAAATACCGGCATCTCTTCTTGCATCATTCAATCGCCTGTTATATCCATAATCCAATGCATGTCCTAAGCCCGCTTCTTTGATATCATAAGCAGTTGCTGTTCGATTATCATTCAAGAATGAAATAATCTCGTCCTTATGCCTCTCTTTTAGGGTCCTGCGCCTTTCTGAATAAATCCTTTCTATATCTATGCCAACTTCTCTTTTTGCGTCATTTAACCTGTTACCATATCCCAAACTCAAGTCCCATCCAAAGCCAGCTTTTCTAACGTCTGATGTGGTAGCAACTGGGTTTCCCGTAACGTATTCTGACAGACGTTTCTTAAAATACCCCTTACAAGTCTCGTCAACTTGTTTTTTATATTCTGCCACTTTTTTTGGATTCCATTTGCGCGGATTGGATTTAGAGAGCCTTTCCATCTTACTTGCAATACCTATTGCAGATCTGTGCAGTTCTGCTTCCAATTGAGAGATGTGTGTGCTTAACTTAAATCCAGATAACAATTGCCCTAATTCTTGTTTTGAATAAATTTGGGACATACTGTCTCACACCCCAAAAACCTTCTTTACTTTATGTATCGCGTTTATGAAAGCGTCAATCTCCTGCTCTGTGTTATACAAATAAAAGCTTGCCCTTGCAGTTGCAGGAACTTTTAATACGCTCATCAGGGGCATGCAGCAGTGGTGGCCTGCCCTTATTGCAACTCCCTCGCTGTCAAGTATCTGCGCAACATCATGGGCATGTATGTTGTCAATGTTGAAGGAAACAACAGCTCCTCTTTCTTCAGGGCCGTAAATTACAATTCCATCAATCTCTTTCAGCCTCTTAATTGCATACTCGACAAGCTCCTTATCCATTTGTTGTATCTGCTTCATCCCAATCTTGGTTAAGTAATCAACTGCAACTCCTAATCCGATGCCTTCTGCGATGTTCATTGTGCCTGCCTCAAACTTCCACGGCAGTTCATTAAAGGTTGTTTCATCAAACCTGACTTCCCTTATCATCTCTCCCCCGTATAAAAACGGCTGCATGGACTCAAGCAGCCCCTTTTTGCCATATAACACTCCTGTTCCGGTTGGGCCGAGCATCTTGTGCCCGGAAAATGCGTAAAAATCAGCATCAAGCTTCTTCACATCAATAGGCATGTGGGGGGCTGCCTGCGCGCCGTCAACAACCATCAAAGCATTGTTCTCATGCGCAATTTTCGCAATCTCCTCAACTGGGTTTATCGTGCCTAAAACATTTGAAACATGCGTCAAAGAAACGATTTTTGTTTTTTTTGTAATACTCTCCCTGATGCTTTCCACGTCAAGCTTTCCTTCATCGTCAATTTTGATAAATTTTAATTTCAAGCCTCTTTGCTTCGCCAGCTGCTGCCACGGCACGAAATTGCTGTGGTGCTCCATCT
>CAZFEZ010000089.1:0-3780 GCA_964518225.1 uncultured Methanosarcinales archaeon
GCTTGCAAGCAAAAAATTAAGGCCAAGGATAATTGCCATAACAAATAAAGAAAAGGTGTTTAGACAGATGCATATCTTGTGGGGAATAGCTCCTATGAGAATAGCTGCTGATCTGGAGGATATAACAAACAGGGAAAAAGCTGCGGCAATAATGGAAGCGATAAAAAAAGGATTTATAACAAAAACTAGCATTATAATATTAACAGGTTCTGTATTTCATTTTAAATCGAAAAGAACTAACATGATTGAGATACACAAAGTTAATGAATTTTTGGATTTTGTAAAGACAAATGAGTGAATCTAAGCCTTATGGCGGAAAATTAGTATCTAGAAGAATTGATAAAGGTGCGGATATAACCTTTGACACTAGGATAAACATAGGCAGGGATGTTTTGCTTAACATAGAGCAGATAGCTACAGGTGTTTTCTCCCCTCTTGAGGGATTCATGAACCAAGAGGAATTTGAGTCCTGCATTAACGATATGAGACTTCCAAACGGATTGATTTGGCCATTGCCAATAGTTTTGCCAGTATCTGGATTAATATGCGATGATATAAAAAGCAAAAATGCAGAAAAGGCTGGCCTGTTTTACGAAAATAAGCTGCAAGCTATTTTAGAGATAGATGGCACATATAATCTGGATAAGAAGAATAGTGCAAAAAGAATTTTCGGGACTGATGAAACGAGCCATCCCGGGGTAAAAAAGTGGCTTTCTCAATGTGATTATTCAGTAGGTGGAAAGATAAATCAAGTTGTGCCAATGAAATACGATTTTCCTGATTATATGTTTACCCCATTACAAACTAGAAAAATATTCAGAGAGAAAGGATGGAAAACTATATGTGGCTTCCAAACAAGAAATGTCCCGCATAGAGGGCATGAAAATCTGCAAAGGATAGGCTTGATGGAATGTGACGGTTTGTTCATACAGCCGTTAATTGGTTGGAAAAAAAGAGGAGATTTCAAGCCTAAAGCAATAATAAGAGCTTACAAGGAGCTTATACAACATTATTACCCAAAAAATCGTGTAATTTTAGGGACTCTTTCAACCGCTATGTTTTATGCAGGACCAAAAGAAGCAATTTATCATGCCATTATAAGGAAAAATTTCGGCTGCACTCATTTTATTGTTGGAAGGGATCATGCGGGAGTAGCCAGCAATGGAAAAAGCTATTATGGTTTGAATGAAGCATGCAGAATCTTTGATAATATAGAGCAAGAATTAGGGATAATGACCATAAGGGTAGATACTGTTTACTATTTTAACAAAAAAAAAGACGAGATTGTTGAGTCTTTGTATGGTTTAAGGAATGATGATTATCAAATGATGAGTGGGTCAACAGTTAGGGATATATTAATAAAAGGCTTGAAGATAAGCCCAGGATTAATGAGACCTGAGGTAGCAAAGGTCATTAGCAAAAAGGACCTGATTTCATAAAATGAAAGCTAAAATTGGGTGGACTTTATGGTTCACAGGACTGCATGGCGCGGGAAAAACCACAATTGCCAAAAAACTGGCAGACATTTTAAGGAAAAAAAATTTCCCGGTAATCCTGCTTGACGGAGATGAATTAAGGAAAAGTGTATCATCGGATCTTGGCTATTCTTTAGATGATAGGAACAAACACATGAAAAGGGTAGCTGATGTATGTAAGGTGATTTCAGAAAATGGTATTCTTGCCATAGCGTCAGTTGCTTCACCTACGGAAAAATCCAGAGCCTACGCAAGGCAGGTAATCAAAAATATGTTTTTAGTTTACGTAAAATGTCCCTTGGATTTATGCGAAAGGCGTGATGTGAAAGGCCATTATAAGAAAGCCAGAGAAAAGAAAAACCAATTTGAACATTTTATGAGTGTTTCATCAAATTACGAGGAACCAAAAAATCCCGACATAATCTTGAATACTGATAAGGAATCTGTCGAAGAATCTGTAAGCAAACTAATCACAAAACTTAAAGAAAAAAAGATTATAAGCATTTAAATGCCGAAACCAAAAATAGACCTGCAATGCCATACAACCGCCTCTGACGGCGTGCTAACCCCAGAAGAACTTATTGGCTTAGCTCTAAAAAAGAAACTCAAGGCAATAGCAATCACAGATCATGACAGCATTGATGGAATTGATGCCGCTTTCAAAGCGGCAAAAGGCAAAGATATTGAAATTGTGAAAGGTGTTGAGATAAGCTGCGACGATCCCGGGTTTGTTGACACTCATATTTTGGGCCTGTTTGTGAATCCTAAAGACAAAACGTTGAATTATCTGTTAAGAAAAGCCAAAGGCTATAGGGATCAGCAAAAAAAAGACATCATAAGCAAGTTCAAAAAATTGGGATTTAAGATTTCCTATGAAGAAGTTAAGGCGCTTGCCAAGGGCGAGATTGGAAGGCCCCATATTGCAAAAGTGATTTTAAAGAATAACCCGGGCAAAGTTAGTTCTATGGACGACATATTTAACAGATTTTTGTCTGTTGGAAAAAAAGCCTATGCTGGAAGAAGAGATAAGATAAGCGTAAGAGAGGCTATAAAGGCCATACATTCTGCAAAAGGCCTGGCTTTCATAGCCCATCCGGGAGTTTACAATTATTTTAATATTGAAGAATTCATAAAATATTTCATCAAGAATAAAGGAGACGGCATAGAGACTTATTATGATTACTCAACATCAAGGCACCATACGAGCTTTGCACAAAACAACAGAATCAATAAAAAGTTCAGAAGGATTGCCAAAAGATGCGGCTTGCTGGAAACAGGAGGCTCTGACTTTCACGGAAGGTCTGATCAGGCTTTGGGAAGACTTAAGGTTCCTTTTTCTCTGCTTGAAAAGTTAGAGAATCATCGGCTTGATTCTAAAGATAAATTTAAATAGGGATATCAGGTTATCGGATATAAGATTTACATGGTAGAATCTATCAAGGAACTACGGCAGATAGCCGGCTCAAAGAAGAAGCAGCCATTGTACATGGAATTGGTTTCCATGAAGGTATCTATCTACATTACAAAACTTCTGCTGTACACCAAAATATCTGCAGATTGTGTCACAATTTCAATGATGGTATTGCTCGTCCTTGGCTCTGTATTGATGGCATTTGGAAGCTTGTTGAACATTTTAGTCGGGATTCTGATAATTCATTTCACAGTTATCTTGGATAATGTAAATGGAGAAGTTGCAAGATACTGGAAGGAAGACGGATTGATTGGCACTTTCCTTGAGCAGGTTTACCACAACATCGCAGTCCCTCTTGTTTTCTTTACGCTTACTTTTGGAGTTTTCATCAAGACAGGGTACATCCCGATTTTGATATTTGGGTTTTTGTGCGCTGTGTTCGGAAAGCCGATTATTCTTAATTCAATAAAGGATGCTGTGATTGAAGAAAGGTCAAGTGAAATCAAAACAGGAAAAAAAGTCAAGGTAAATTTGGCAGGAAAACTTAACATGAAAGGCGGCGACACAAAGATTGGTGGGCATTTATATGGCATATATGATATTTTCAGAGAGTTCTGGGTTTATCCAGCCAATATCGTGCATATAACCCTATTGGCAATTTTAGAGTTGATTAGCGCAAGCTATGGGTTTACTTCCCAGTACATGCTGTTCATTATTTATTTAGCTGCATACGGCTCTATTTCTGTGATTATACAGACTATTGCATTTATTGTAAATTACAAAGGCAAAACAGTTGATCATTACTATGAAGCCCTCTTCAAAAAAAAGTGATGGCGCAAAATTTGGAACTGCCAGGAGGATTACTGCTAATTTTGCTAGTCTCCTGACTGCCGA
>CAZFEZ010000089.1:3790-4265 GCA_964518225.1 uncultured Methanosarcinales archaeon
GATCATCTCCAGGATATTGCAATTTGTTATTTTTGTCTATCTTGCAAGAAGCCTTGGAAAGGACAATTTTGGCATTTTCAGCTTCGGGCTTGCTTTTGGCTTGATTGTAATGGTTATTGTTGATTTTGGCTTAAACCATCTGTTTGTAAGGGAAATAAGCAGAAATAAAGATTTGGCTTCCAAATACTTGTTTAATGGCATAATCATAAAGATTTTTCTGGCTGGATTTGCAATGATTGTTGCTTACCTATTCCTGAATAGTATGAATTACCCTTCCCAAGTCAAAATAGTGGCGTATATAATGCTCCTGTTTGCTTTGATGCAGTCATTCAATGAGCTGTGTTTTTCCGTATTCAGGGCTTTTGAGCGGATGTACTATGAGATGGGCATTAAGGTATTAAGGATGCTTGTGCTGATTAGTTCAGTTTTTTACCTGGTGAAAAATAACTATGGGCTTGCTGTTTCAGTATGGGCT
>CAZFEZ010000090.1:0-4259 GCA_964518225.1 uncultured Methanosarcinales archaeon
AATAAAGGTTGATGAAGGGCTGGCTGAATTTGAAGGCTCAATCGAGCAGTACACTAAGGGGCTTGAAGGGCTTGGCAGCAGGCTTGAAAAATACAAAAAATTTGGCTGCAGGTTTGCCAAATGGCGGGCAGTCTACCCTATTACAGAAGACACGCCTACTGATATGGCAATCAAGAGAAACGCCAGCGACCTAGCCAAGTACGCAAAAATCTGTCAGGAGCATGAACTTGTGCCGATCGTGGAGCCTGAAGTTTTGATTGACGGCACCCACTCAATCGATACTTGCTATAAAATTACTGATAAGGTCTTAAAGGAGGTTTTTGCAGCCTTGAAAAAAGAAAATGTGATTATTGATTGTGCAATCTTAAAGCCGAGCATGGTAATTTCAGGCAAGGAAGCAGGTGCAAGGGCTGGTGTGGATGAGGTTGCAAAACAGACTGTACACGTGCTAAAGGCCAATGTGCCTCCGGAATTGCCGAGCATCAATTTCCTGTCTGGAGGCCAATCGCCCCAGGAAGCAACTGCCCATCTGAACAGGATGCATACTTTAGGGGAGAATTTGCCATGGTATGTGAGCTTTTCCTATGCAAGGGCACTGCAGGATCCTGCGCTAAAGGCATGGCACGGCAAAAATCTTGAGGCAGGGCAGCAGGCTTTCCTGAAAAGGGCAAAGCTTAACAGCCTGGCGGCAACGGGAAGATACACAATAGAAATGGAATCAGATATTGCGGTGGTGCAGTGAAATGATAAATGTTGGAGTTAACGGATACGGTACCATTGGAAAAAGAGTTGCAGATGCAGTTGCGATGCAGAAAGATATGAAGCTAGTCGGAGTCACAGCGCATTCCTACAGCTTTAACACGGAAGTTGCAAAGCGAAAAGGCTACAGGATATTTGCATCAGGAGACAATGATCTTAAGGCAAATGGAATAAAGCCGGATGGCGACATTAACAATCTGCTTGAAGAAGCTGATGTCATTGTTGATGCTACTCCAAAAAAGATTGGAAAAGAAAACCTTGATAAGTATTACAGGCAAAAAAAAATTAAGGCAATACTCCAAGGCGGGGAAAAACATGAAGTTGCCGGCACTTCTTTTGTTGCGCAGTGCAATTACAATGAGGCTGTAAACAAAGATTATGTCCGAATAGTGAGCTGTAATACTACAGGATTATGCAGGACACTGGATGCTGTCAATAAAAAATATGGGATTGCGAGCGTTCATGCAACGATGATAAGGAGGGGAGCGGACCCTGGCGACATTCACCACGGGCCTATAAATGCAATAGTACCTGTGCTGGAAATGCCAAGCCATCACGGGCCGGATGTACGGACCGTGCTGCACAATGTCGAAATATTCACTACAGCCTTGAGCGTGCCTTCAACCCTGATGCATTTGCATACGCTGACTGTTGATCTTAGGAGAAGGGCAAATGTAGAAGATGTGATTGAATTGTTCAGGAATTCAGCAAGAATACGGGTTGTCAGGAATGCAGAGCATTTGAGGTCGACAGCTGAAATAATGGAATTTGCAAGGGACATGGGAAGATTAAGGGGAGACATGCCGGAAATCTGCGTGTGGCAGGAAGCAATTGGGGTAATATCCAACGCGCATAACAAGCTTCTTTACATGCAGGCAATTCATCAGGAATCTGATGTTATACCGGAAAACATTGACTGCATACGGGCAATGACCGGATTAAAAGATTCTGAGAAATCGATTAAGATGACGAATGAAAGTTTTGGGATAAGATAATTATAATTATCAATAAAGGTTGGAGGTATTATTTTGGAAGGATGGTATGCTGTTAGGGCTAAACGGTTGGAGTATGCTCTTCTTAAAGTAAACTTAGAAAGAAAAGGCTTTGAGGTTTATGATCCATGCATAATGGTTGAAAAGGACAACGGCAGAGTAGAACTTAAACCTTATTTTCCCCAATATATGTTTTGTAAGCTTGACCCAGACAATAATGGTCATCAAGTCACGAATACCCCCGGATTGCAGCAAGCGCTTATAAATTATGGACGTGTTGATGACTTACTAATTCAAGAAATAAAATCAAGGGTGGAGCAGGTTAACAGCGGAAAAGCCCCGGTAAATCAATTTGAGGTTGGACAAGCAGTCTCGTTAAAAGGGATTCAAGGGCTTGAAGCAATCTTTCAGGAACATAGACCGTGGCAAAGGTGTACCCTATTGCTAAAATTTCTTGGGGAGTACAGGCTTATAGAGGCTAAATTGTCTCAAATTGCTAGATTGTAGTAAAATTAATTTAAAAAACTATCTTAATTTAAAACTTCACCTCTCAAATCGAAGCTTGTAAAATCCGTAATCTTAACGTGAATCTCATCTCCGAGCTTGAAATCCCCCTTGGCCACAACAGGCTTATAGCAGTAATTTCTTCCAATCCAGGAATCATTTTTGCCTTTTTCATCTATTAATATTGGGCCTTGCCAGTTGAGCCATTGCTTGTTGTTCTCATAAGCGATTTTGCGATACAGATTTGTCATTAACCTTGACCTTTGCTTTAATGTATTGGTTGAAAGCTGTTTCATTTTGGCTGCTATCGTGCCTTCCCTTGCGGCATACCTTGACAGGTTAAGCACGTCAGGCTTTATCTTTTTTAGAACATCCACAGAATTCTCAAACTGCTGCTCTGTTTCAGAGGGAAAGCCGACAATCGTGTCTGTGGATATTGTAATTTCCGGAATTTCTTTCCTAAAAGTTTCAACTACCTCAATGAAATTCTCAACTGAATATCTCCTGTTCATTAATTTTAATATATCGTTATTGCCAGACTGCAATGGGATATGCAGGAACTTGAACATTTTCGGGTGCCCGTAGATTTTTATCAAATTATCCAGAATTGGAAGCGTATTGCCGGGATTCATCATCCCCACCCTTAATTTAAAATCCAACGGTATGGATAAAATCTGCTCGAGCAGTTCAACCAATCTCTGCCTGCCGCCCTGCTCGACCATGTAAGCGCCAGTGTCATTTGATGTTATCCAGATTTCCCTGCAGCCTGATTTAAGGTGCTCTTTTACATCCTGCCTTATTGCATCCATCGGGTATGAAAAGAGTTTTCCTTTCACAAGCTTTGTAGAGCAGAACGTGCAGAAATAATTGCAGCCGTTCAGGATAGGCACGATTCCTACAACAGGATTCTTTCTTACAGACGGAAGATTGACTTTCTGCTCGTATTTTTTATCAATGAGCTCCAATGCAGTCCCATTCAATGAATTTTCAACAACAGCCGAAATTCTCCCCAAATTGTGGGTGTTCACAAAGCTTGCGCTTTCATCAATCTGCCTGATTCTCGGGATAATGCTTTCTGTAATGCAGCCTGCAACAATCAATTTTTTTTCCGGATGCTGCTTTTTTAATCTTCTGATTTCTCTTAATGCGGTATTCTCGCCTTTTACAGTGCAGATATTCACAACATTGGCGTCAGACTCATTTTCCTTGCTTGCCACATGAAAACCGGAATTCTCAAGCAGCCCCATCATTATCTCTGATTCACGAAGATTGCTGCTGCATCCTTGGGTGATAAAACTGATTTTCGGCATAAATTAAAGAAAATAATGAGGGATTTAAAGGTTTTTGGATATTTGGCGTTAATCTATCCTAACAAGCCCTAGACTTATCTTTATTGCTGTGTCTATTCTTACCAAAGCCTCGCTGTCAACCTTTCCGAGCTTTTTAACCAGTCTTTTTTTATCTATTGCCCTGATTTGGTTAAGAAGAACTTTTGAATCCTTTTCTAGTCCAAAAAATTTTTTGGGCAAAAGAACCTCTACTGGATAGACTTTCTCTATGTTCTGGGAAGTGATTGGCGCTATGATTGTTATGGGACTGTAGTTATTCCCTAAATCATTTTGAATTATGGCGGCAGGCCTGGATTTCCTGATTTCATGGCCAATAGTAGGGTCTAAGTTCACTAACCAAATATCCCCTCTTTTAACCTCAGCCATAATGCCCTACTTCGTTGGAAGTTTGGTCCCACTCCTGAAGAAGCTCGATGTCTTTCTTACTCATACTCTTATAAGCTTCAATTAGTTCAGCTTTTAAGTTAGAATTACTGGCGCTAGATATCAATCTGGTTATGGCAGAATCATAGCTTTCCGACTCTTCCTTAAGATGTTCCAAGGCGGATTTTGTTTTTTTCTGAAGTTTAATTGTAGTAATGGCTTTCATGGTATACCTAGAGTATACCTTATATAAAAATGTTTCGGAAAAACTTATGCGTTGTAGTAATAAACT
>CAZFEZ010000091.1:0-4243 GCA_964518225.1 uncultured Methanosarcinales archaeon
TTTTGCACCAATTTTAACACCTCCATTCTTGTTTTAGAAAAAAAGTAAGGTTAAGATTGGCAATCAGCACATCACAGCTGTTTTTGCAGCTGCGGCGTGGATAGCCCTAATAAGCTTTAGAATACTCACGTCCATCCACTTTATGCTATTTGCCATTTTATGTCCGTTACTATTACTAAGTTATATTTAAATGTTGTGATTTTCGTCAAGATTTCCTCGATTTTGGTTTATATAGTTTATATAAAATTTTATGATGGCACGCCCCAAAAGATTTATTAATAGCATTAATGACAGCATGCAATAATAGAGAACTTTGAATAACTAGCAATTTTGCAAATTTACATTCAAAGTTATCTTAGAGTATCTTGACAATTAAATGAATATTCAAAATTCCCTATACAAAAAAGATGGTGAATAAAAAAACCCAAGTAACTCTGTTCTTTATACTTGGACTTGTTGTGCTGATAGCTATCTCTTTTATGAGCTACCTTTCTGCTGATAAGACAAAAACTGATATAAAAAAAGAGGCAGAATTAACCGTCAGCTCTGGCTTGCCGTCATCTTTGCTGCCGCTTAAATCAAATATTGATTTTTGCGTTGATGAAATAGGAAAGAGGGCGGTGGTTTACACAGGATTATATGGCGGCTATTACAACGTGCCGAGGCCTAAATTAGTTTATTTCCATGATGGTATTCCTTATTATGCCTTCGGGAATGCCAACTATATGCCTACACGAAAGGCTGTTGAGGCGCAGATTTCAGATTATGTTATAGAGCAACTGCCGGACTGCATCAATAACCTGCGGGATTTCCAGGGGGCTAAGGTGGAAGGCACAATAGAATCAGTTAATTCCACTATTGGAAAGGATGCTGTATTTGTTTATATAGGATACCCAATCAACGTAAATAACGCAGATGCAAAAGCCCAATTCTTGAAATTCAGGACAGAGGTGCCTGTAAGGCTCGATACATTGTATACAATTGCTTCAGAAATAGTTGAAGGAAAGATAAGAAATAACGGGGCTTTGTGCGCAGATTGCTTGGTTGATTTGGCTTCAGAGAACAACGTTTTCATAGACATTGTATCACATGAGGATTCAATTATTTTGACAATATTCGACAATGTTACACAAATAGACGAAAACGATTACATATTCAGCTTTGCAATGACAAAATGAGAAAAATGAAATTTATTGGATTTGTTGTGGTTGTAACTATAATCTACGCTATTTTTGTTCTTGGAGAGGATGATTACGGCAGCCTCAGCTCACCTAAAGAGCAAATAAATTGGCTCAATAATAATCTTGGGATACAAGTCTCCGGCACAGGTTTTAAATACGATAAATCTTCAAATACCTTGACCTTGTCATCAGGCACTTCTGCCACTCTTGCAAGAGATTTTAGCGGTACGCTCACCCTTAATGGCGGCACCATTGAACTGCCCAATAATGCAAAATTCAGCGGAGAAGGAACATATACACAAAACGGCGGATTCTCAATTACAAACGGAAACCTGAATGGCGTTGAAATAGCGAATGCAAATGGAGTTGTGTACAATGAAAATCAAATCAGCGGCACCACAAACAGCGATTGCGCATCTAACTGCATGGTTGGCGGCAAGGAGATGAGCGCAAATACTAAATTCACATATGACTTAAATAAAAATGAACTTACTGGTACAGCAAGCAATGATTGCAGCCCTTGCACGTTTAACGGCCAGCATATAGGAAGGAATACAAATTTTGCCTATGACTTTAATGAAAATCAAGTTACTTTTAATGGCAAGCTTGGAACAACAACACTCCCTAATGCAAATATCATTTTTGAGAATGGCAACTACAGATTAGGTGATATGGCAGTGAATCTAAAGGACAGCGAAATTTATCTGGCAAAAGGCGGTAGGATGACTTTTGACGGTATACAACTTACAGCGGAAAAAGGCCCTGTGAGATTATTATTTACAGAAAGTGCTGAGGGTTCCAAATTAATTCCGATTAAAAAAGAGCTTTTTCAAGTTTCGCAAAAGGCAGTTTCTATTTCAGATGTGTTTAAGGAAGCTGGCTATCAAGGCTCTGAAAATTTTGCTAAGAGAAAAGAGATTTATGAATTACAATATCCAGATGAAAGATACACTGGAACAGGATCACAAAATATCAAGTTACTGAATGCCTTGAAAAATGGAGAGGCTGCACTTTATTACACTGATAGATCTTCAAATGTTCAGATTAGGATTCCGAATGTTAAATGGAGTCCAGCGTTGCCATCTGCTGCACAACCTAATATAGACACTACCCCCATAATTAAAGGAGAGGAATTTAATGCAGATACGGGATACAATCCAGAGATGGCAGTTGGTCCTAGCCGAAGATATGGATATTATATCACACCAGAGGATATTCCAATTGCTAAAGCCAATCTGAATAATAATCCTGAATTCTATAATATTATTAAGCAAAAATCTGCTGAACTAGGTTTGGATCAAACTTTTGTCACTGCATTTTGCGGTACCGAATCAAATTGCAATCCAACTACTAAATGCTATGGTTTTAGCTGTGGCCCGATGCAAATGACGAAGGATGCTACTAACCAGTTGAATATCAATGCGGGATACCAAAAATGGGACTGGAAAGAAGTGCAGTCAAATCCCTTAAAAAACGCAGCTGCCGGAATTGAGTATCTTGCATACCTTTCAAAAATCTATAATGGGAACATACCATTAATAGCTGCAGCTTATAATGCAGGACCAACCATTGTTAATAAAATGGGTAGCATCCCTAAATATAGAATAACACCCATATTTGTTAATCGGGTTATAACTTACTATGATAGGTGGAATAAATATTGAAAATATGTTTTATGTATTCTGCCCCTGGCTTATCTCATTCAGCTGCCTCAAGGAATCGCAGGACTGCCTGAGCTGCTTGTTTGATATTTTGTTGCATACAGAATAATCCTTGTTGTCCAGGACAAATGTCATGTAGCAGGAGTCTTTCCTGCTGTCTGTTGATATGTACTGGCAAAGAGTGTTGTCATTGACATTCTTGGCTATATTAGAATAGCACAGGTCCTTTACTCTTGCATTGATTATTTTGGTGCAGTAATCTTTGTCGAGCTGGGCTTCCCCTATACTCCCGATGCATGCATCTTTCAGGTCAGGCACTTCAATTTGGCCGCATTGCTGCAAAGCCTTGCCAGGATTGACTTTTGCAAGCTCTTTTATTTCGTCAAGGGTTCCGCTTGAAAACAATGGCAACGGCTCTTGTTTTTTGCAGTCTGCATCGCAATTTTCCAGCTCCTCGCAAACATTGTTGCCGCAGCAAGGCGCTATTGGCGTGTTCGCACAAGCACCATTTTCCCCCGTATCATGAGTGCAGCGGTTATTGTCATCGCATTCTGCGGCTTGGCTTTCGCATGGCCTGCATGCCCCTCCGCAGTCAACTCTTTCCTCATTCTGGTTTTTTATGCCGTCAAAGCAAGTCCCTGTTTTTGCGAATGCGACAATCTTTATGGGAAGTGTAGCGACTGCTTTTTTATCGTCATATTCCACCATTGCCCTTAAAATATAATCTCCTGCTTTTGCATCCTGCGGAATTAAAATTTTTGTCTGTGTTGAGCCGAAAGTTTCTATTGCCCGGGTCTCGGTTTTTTGCGTAATGATCTTATTCGTTTTGGCGTCTATTATCTCCTGCCTGATCACAACATCATACCTTTTCGCTGAGCCAAGATTGGAAAGCTCTTTCAGAAAAACAATTGCCTGGCCGGGCTCTGCAGTTGTTGTTATAGGCTCTAAGTTCAAATCAAGCAATTTTGCGGACTTTGAAGGGCTGTAGTAAAAGAAAGACACAACCCCAATCAGTGAAACAACTATGAATATAATGACCAAAGATGTTGTCCGCGATAAATGAATTTCGTGCTTTACTGTCAGCCTATAGCTTGAATTTATTGCATCATCGATCTCTTTGCCTGAATAGCCGTATTTCAGCAGGAAATTTTTTATGGCATCTATATCATAGCCTTTCTGGATAAGGCTTTTAACATAGTCTATCAGACTCTTTTGAACCATTGAAAACTATTTAACATAGATTCTATTTAAACATTATTGTTTTTCTACACCATGCTAAAACTATGTATTCTTTATAAATACCTTATTAATACTTAATTTATACTTAATAAGGTATACTACTTTTTTATTCTATCCTTAATTTATACTGAATTTAGCATAAATTTACCGATTCAATTATAG
>CAZFEZ010000092.1:0-4213 GCA_964518225.1 uncultured Methanosarcinales archaeon
GAGCAAGATAGTAAATTCATTCACATGCGATTACTGCTGCGGCTCTCCGCAAAACCCGACAATAATAACGAGATGCGGATGCGCGCATTCTGCCGCTGCGCAGGGAATGGCAAGATGGCTCATAAAGAATTATGCTGATAAATTTACAGACGAGGAGATTTACGGGGAAATGGGAAGATGGTACGCATTATGGTACCCAGGCCCGACAATTAAAAGGATAGTTCAAGAGATGCAAGCTTAGCATTTTAATAAACACAAAATACGGGAAGGAGGACAAAATGAACAGAAACGCAATTATTGTGGCTGTGCTTATTGTATTGGTATTGCTTACAACAGTCCAAGCGGTTCAGTTAAGCAGCCTGAAATCTGGCATGAGCGCAGACAACGTAAATGTTGGAAGTGCGCCATCAAGCAGCTCTGGAAGCAGTGCAGCATTGCCTTCATCAAGCTTGGATGAACTGCCTTCAATGGTAGGCGGCTGCTAAAATTAGTGATTCTGATATTAGCTTGTTGGGGTGAATGGAGGTGGGAATATGAGGCGCTTGTCATTTAGTATAATCTTTTTAGTTTTATTTTTAAGCGCATGTGCAAATACGCAGCAAGAAAAGAAAGCTACTCCATCACAGGATGTTTCCACTTTAAATCCAGCAGAAGCCGTGAGGCTTTATTTTGAGGCATGGAATAGCAAGCAATATGATGTGATGTATTCCCTCATTTCAGACGGGTTCAAGCAAATAGAGCCAACAGCAAAATCGTTTGATGGCTTTAAAGCCTATATGGATAAATTTTATGAGACAGCTAATGATGTAAATGTCATTGATGTGCAAACTCAGTATGAAAATGATAAAGAGGCTGGAGTCAATTACAAAATCGAGATAATTGGCAAAGACGGGGCTAAAAAAGATTTTGAAAGCGCATATACGTTAAAGAAAAGAAGCAATGGATGGAAATTAATCCATCCCTATGGGGAAAATATAGACACAGCCTAGGAAAATGGCAAAGCAAGTTTATGTATGTGATATATTTAATCTTGCATATGAAAAGAAGGATTTGGCAGAAAGATGCCAGGCTTGGTGCAGCAAAAATAACAGCTGCAATTTAGAAGTTGCTAAACATTCTATTGGCGAGATAAAACGAATACACTAAAAATGAATAGCATAAAGGAAAAACTGATTGGAACATCAGGAGGAGTTACAGGCGCATTAAGCGTTTTAGGCAGCTATCAGGTCTGCCATAATGCATGCTTGGCTTTAATTTCTCTACTTACAGTTCTAGGCTTTACCGTGGCAGGGATGCCCTTGTTGTTCCTAACAAAAGTTGCAATTCCATTCTGGATTGCAGCTATATCCATTTTAAGCATAACAATATTCTTAAAATACAAAAGAATAATGAACTTTTCAAGCAAGGCTCTTTTGTTCAACTCAGGCTTGATAATTGCAGGAGTGCCATTCCAGCAATTGCAAAAATTTAACTATATTTTTTGGATTATAGGCGGAATATTGGCCGTGTTCAGCATCGGATGGCATATTTACGATAAGATGGAGAAAAAATGAAATTAAAGGCAGACTTTGGGGCAATAGGTTTAATAGCGATATTATTTGCAGTTCTAGGCTTGCTGGCATTTTCAATATATGACATTCTGAAGCCGAATAGAGAGGAAAACCAGCTATCTTCTCAAATGAAAAGGATTTCTGGAATGTCCTTGACTGCGTATGATAAGGAGCTCGGCAGGCAGCTGATGGACAGGAATAATGACGGGAGATGCGATTCTTGCGGGATGCCTGTGGAGATGTGCCTTGATTCCCAATTAGAATGCAGCATGGATTCAAACTCAAAAATGGGAGTTTTAGGCTCACAGCATATCCATGCAGACTTGAAAGTTTATGTGAATGGAAAGCCACTTAATTTTGCAGATAGCAGATTTTATATGAAAAGCAGCTTTGTCCACCTTGATAACCAGCAGAATAAGGATGATGCTGGCGGGGTGCTGCACATGCACGCAACAGGCATTCCTTTATGGATCTTCTTCAGAAGCATTGGGATGGATTTCGACAATGATTGCATTAATTTGGAAAACAAAGAAAAATTCTGCGGTGAAGGAAATAAAAAGCTCAAATTTTATGTTAATGGAAAGCCGAATAATGAATTTGAGAATTATGTATTCAATGATTTGGACAAAATACTGATAAGCTATGGAGATGAAAGCGAAGAGGGGATTAAATCACAATTGGCATCAATAACAGATTTTGCGAAAATGCACTAAGATGAAAACCAAGCCAATTTATATTGCAGTTATTGTACTAATTTTAGTATTTGGAGGATTTTTTTTCTTATTTAGAAATTCATCTTCAAGACAATATGTAAGTGGAGTTCCTCAACAGCCAATACACTGGCATCCTAAGCTGAAGATAATAATAAACAACGAAGAACAGACTATTCCTGTTGGAATTGGAATCAATGTTGGCAGGAGCATGGACTTTGAAATAAGCGGTATGAGAATGTCCCCTATGCATACGCATGAAGGCGACGGCACAATTCATCTTGAAAACAACAGGCCATGGCAAAAGCCTGAAACATTAACTTTAGGCTATTTCTTCCAAACTTGGGGCAAGAACTTCAACAGCTCCTGCATATTTGAATATTGCAATAATGAAAATGACACCTTAACTATGACTGTAAATGGCAATCCAAATAATGAATTTGAAAATTATATGATGAATGACAGAGATGAAATAGTAATAGAATATAAACAATCAAAATGATAAGAAAATTTGTATTATTTATAATTGTTGGATTAATGCTTCCAATCTCTTATGCAAATGGCGGCTGCATGAAGATAGCAGACGATGTTTTTGTGCAGATGTCGCATGCGCCTCATACACCCAAAATCAATGAGAAAGTATCTTTTTTGTTCTCCTTTGCCGATAAAAATGGCTTAATAAGCAAGGAAATCAGCGGGGAACTTAGGCTAATGAAAGGTGAAGAAAACATCTTTAAAAAAGATTTTCAAATTAAGGATGGAGTTTTAGACTTAAAGCACAAATTTAATAACACCGGCATATACGAAATTTTTATTGATTTCAGCCTTCAAAATAAAACTTACTCTCCGGAAGACTTTGTGATAGAAGTGGTTGAAGGCAGTAAGCCAAATTACCTAAACTATTTTGCATTTTCTATTGCTGGATTTTTAATCGGAATTTTAACAGCAAAGTTTATTGGTAAGAAAAAATGAACAAAAAAATATTTTATTTTGTTTTGCTGTTTCTAATAATGTCCAGCATAGTTATTGCGCAGTCAGATTTGCCTATTGGACTGCAGCGAATGAAAGAGCAAGAGCTTCAGCTTGCATCAAGCATTACTTTTTTCCTTGCATTCTTTGCAGGCTTAATCTCTATGACATCCCCTTGCGGATTTGCTTTGCTGCCGGCTTTCCTCTCAGTTGCTTTCAAAGACAGGAAAAAATCAGTGTTAATGGCAAGCGGATTTTCACTTGGCCTGTTAATAGCATTCACAATCTTTGGCCTCATAGCAGGATTGCTTGGAAATTTCTTTAATGCTTATAAATTGGCTTTTGCAGTCATTTCCGGCTTCATGTTGATTTTTTTCGGGATTTTGTTGTTTTTCAATATAGGATTCACTATCTTTAATTTCAGGCTGGACTACAAAAAGGAGCAAAGCTTTTTCAGCGTAGCCTCATTGGGCTTTTTCTTTGGAGTTGGATGGACTCCATGCGTTGGGCCAATCCTTACAGGAATACTGTTATTGGCTGCAAACTCTGCAACAATGCTGAATGGGACTTTAATGCTTTTATTCTATGGGATGGGCATAGCAACTCCATTGGTTGCGCTGGCATTTTTCTCAGACAAATATGATTGGGCAAATTCAAGGCTGTTGAGGGGCAAGGCTATAGAATTTGATCTGTTCAACAAGAAAGTAATAACCCACACATACAACATAATCGGCGGGATTTTGCTGCTTGCGATAGGCTTGCTAATGGTCATTTTCAAAGGAACTTTCTTTTTTCAAAGCGAGCTGCCGAAATACATCCCATGGTCAATGTCATTCTGGACTTACTTGAATAATGCTCCATTAGAAACTGGCATATTGACATCCGCAACAGGCAATATACTGGGAATTATTGCAGTTCTTTTGATTATATCACTAGTTATTTGGCATCTGAAAAAAATTAAGAAATCCTGAAATTTTTCACTTT
>CAZFEZ010000093.1:0-591 GCA_964518225.1 uncultured Methanosarcinales archaeon
GCATTGAAGTACAAGGACATGAGCGACAGGATAAAGCAGAACAAGGCTTCCTACCTAAAAATCCAGATGGACAGGAAAGAGTCCGAGAGAAGCGGAATACAGGAAAAAATAGGCTCTGGCAACAGGGAATTGGGTGTCTTGAGGGACAAGATAAGCAAGCTGAAGCTGGAAAAGGAAGAAAAGAAAAAGCAGATTGAGGCTATTTCAAAAGAAATTGAGGAAAAAGGCGAGACAGAGCAGCTTAGGCTTAACAAGGACGTCGAGACATTGAAAATAGAACTAACCAAGCACAATTCCAGAATTGAAGCCTGCAAGAATGAATTAAACAAGATAACACAAAGAAGAAGTGATTTGCAGGGCAGCATTGGTGATATAGAAAAAAGGATTGCGCAGCTCACAGGGGAAAAGAAGGATTACGAAGCACAGACCGAAGCCAAAAACAGGGACAGGGAGCTTATCAGCGGCAAAATCCTGAAGTTCAAGGAAAAGAACAAGCTTGACAATGTTGCCGATATCGAAAAAAATGTTGAGGAGATAGACAGAAAAGCAGACGAGCTTCAAAAGGAAATAACCTCATTGAGGGAATCCCAG
>CAZFEZ010000093.1:634-4149 GCA_964518225.1 uncultured Methanosarcinales archaeon
TAAGCATCATAGAAGACAAGATAAAAAAAGTAATTGATGTTGAAAAAGAGCACAGGCAGCAGATTGACGCCCTGAAAGACAAAAGGCAGATGTTCAAGACATCAACGCTTGAGCTTAACAAATGCCTTGATGAGGACTCTAGCTTTGCAGTGCAGCTTTCAGATGCGAGAAGAAGGCTTAATGTTGTCAATGAGGAACTGGCCAAGCTTCGCGCAAAAGACATCACAATAAAAGAATTTGCCAGGGGGGATTTGGCAGTCAAGAAGATACTTGAGCTTAAGGGCAAGCGGGAGGGGATTTACGGCACAGTCGCAGACCTTGGAAATGTAAGCTCAAAATATGCTGTTGCTTTGGAAGTTGCTGCCGGCCCGAGAATCAAGAGCATTGTTGTAGATAATGACCGGCTTGCTGCAGAGCTTATACACTACCTCAAGCAGAACAGGCTGGGGACTGCAACATTCCTCCCGTTGAATAAAATCAGCTCCAGAGAAGCAGGCGATGATGCAAAAAGGCTTGTCGGCGCAAAAGGGGTCCACGACCTGGCAATCAACCTTGTGTCCTTTGAGCAGAAATTCAAGAAAATCTTTTCATATGTTTTTTCTGACACAGTGATAGTTGATGATATACATGTCGCAACACGCCTTGGCATCGGAAAAGCAAAATTTGTGACTCTGGACGGAGATGTTGCGGAGTCATCGGGGGCAATGCACGGCGGCTTCAGGGAGCGCAAAAAGGAAGCATACGGCTTCAAGGAAATGGAAGTGGCTGAAAATCTCGAAGCAAACGGTAAAAAAGCGCAGGAGCTTGAAAATTTGATATCATTTCTTGACAAAAAAAGGTCTGAAAATGAAGCCAGGATAACAGAGCTTCGGGAGAAAAAAGCCGTTCTTGAGGGGGAGATAATAAAGTCAGAAACTTCAATGCACCTCGAGTCAAGCGACACGGATATTTCAAGGCAGCAGCAAAAGGAACTTCAGGCGAGGGAAAAAGAGATTGACAGTGAAATAGGCGGAATAAACAATAAGCTCTCTGAGTGCAATAAAGAATTGACAAATCTGAAAATTGAAAAGCAGAAATTGAGGAGCGAGATAGCGCAGCTCAACGATCCGACGCTTCTTGCGGAGCTGAACACATTTGAGCAGAAATTCAGGGAGCTTAGCGAGGAAATCATAAGGCTCGGCTCTGAAATAAAAAACATAGATGCTCAGATAATAAACATATTTTTGCCCGACAAGGAAAAGACAGAGAAGATATTAAAGCAGCTTGACAAGGATGATGGTCATTTCAACGACGAGATGGAGAGGCTGCAGGAAGCAATTGCCCAAAAGGAATCTTTGCTGAAGGAAAAGGAAAACCTTGCAAAGGAGTTCTATGCAAAATTCAAGTCATTGTTCACGAGGCAGGGCAGGATAAACGAGGAAATGCAGAAAGATGATGCTTCAATCGATAAACTGGCTGAAGAAAGCAGGCAGGTGGAGATAAAGGTCAACTTTAACTCGCTGAAGAACGCCGAGGCTGCAGCTTCATTGGCGGCTTTAATTCAGGAGTTTGCCCAATATGAAGGCGTAAAGCTGGATTTGGAGAAGACCGAGGAGCAGCTGAAAAGCGAAATCTCAAAGTTTGAGAGGATGAGGGAGGACATTGGGTCGGTGAACATGCGCGCTTTGGAAGTCTATGACGAGGCTGAAAGGCAGTACAAAGAATTTTTGGACAAAAAGGACAAATTGGGGAGGGAGAAAGACGATGTTTTGTCTATGATGAATGAGATAGAAGGCAAGAAAAAAGAATTGTTCATGAAGACGTTTGACGTGGTCAACAGCAATTTCCAGAACTTTTTCGGAATGCTCACAACAAAAGGGGCAGAGGCTGCCTTGGTTCTTGAAAATGAGGAAAATCCGTTCGAGGGCGGGATTAGGATTAATGTAAAGATAACCGGAAGCAAGTTTCTTGACATTAGGGGGCTGTCAGGAGGCGAAAAGACAATGACTGCGCTGGCGTTCATTTTTGCGATACAGGAGCATGAGCCTGCTTCTTTCTATGTCCTTGATGAAGTGGATGCTGCATTGGACAAGCACAACAGCGAGAAGCTTGCAAAACTGATCAGGAAATACGGAGAGAGGGCTCAATATATTATGATAAGCCATAATGATAATGTTATCTCAACAGCAGACATACTTTACGGAGTTTCCATGAATGAGGACGGGGTTTCACAGGTTGTTAGCTTGAAGATTTAGCTATTTCCTATAATTTAAATTATACTTAAAAAAATCGCTTCTTATCTCTCCAAAAATCAGCCTGTAAACACCAGACAACAAAAGCTTGAGCCCGACTTTAAGCCTGCCTTCCTTCTCAAACCTTCTCATCGCAATAAAGCTTTTTGCGCTTTTGAGAATCCTGAACTTGCCGTGTCTGCTGCATCTTTTCACGTAATCCATATCCTCGCTCAGCTTTATTGTTTCATCAAAGCCTTTTACTTTCTTGAATATCCATTTTTTGCACATTATTCCGCTTCCGGAAGCATTCGGGTAAAAAAGCTGTGTTGAGAAAGTCCAGAAATTAAAGACTGCAAGAAATATTTTATCTAATGGATTTTTTCCTTGGGGGAATATGCTCAACCCTGCAACATCCAGCTTTCGCTTTTCAAATTCGTTAATTGCATTTTTTAAAAAATTATTATCGAACTGCACGTCCGCATCCAGAAATAATAGAATATTGCCTTTTGCTGCTTTCGCGCCATTGTTTCTGCCTATGCCGGGTAAACCGCCTTTTACTATTGTGCAGCCATATTTTTTTGCTATCTTTCTTGTGTTGTCTTTTGAGTTGGCATCGGCTATTAACACTTCATAATCTTTAAAAGTCTGCTTTTTTATGCAGTCCAATAGTTTTGCCAGGTATTTTTCTTCATTGAGGGCAGGGATAATGATGCTTATCATATCATGAAGTAATTGATTGATGTTTATAAATATGTTTGGCGCCAAGAAAAAATCCACAAGATTTATAAATAGCTAATGTTTTTGCTATTATAGAGTGGTATAAGTTGGGGCTAAGAAGGGATTTTTCGGTTCACAAAAGAAAGACTGTGGAGTCTTTCGGATTTGTCAAGGCGGATGTTTCTAGTGTCAACCTCAGCATAGAGCATATAAGAAACATGCTCACGGCGATGGAGTCAAAAATTTCAGTGCTTGAAAATGATTCGTCATCTTTGCGCTCTTCGATTGAAAAATGCTTTTCGGATATTAACCTTCAGAAGAATAATAACTTAACTTTATGGTCAAGAATTGAAGGCGTAACCAAATCCATAGGTAGTGCCGTTGAAACATTGCAGTCATTTAAAGGCAAAATTGATAGCTTAATGTCAAAAAACCAGCAAATGTCAAGCTCTATATCAAAAAATAATGAGTCAATAAAGAAAATATTGTCAAGGCTGAGCAGCCAATCACTATCAACTAGAAAACTTAACACTGCATTGCAAAAATCACAGCAGGAAGTTAAAAAATTCAAAAACCTTGTCAACA
>CAZFEZ010000094.1:0-2819 GCA_964518225.1 uncultured Methanosarcinales archaeon
CCGGCGACATGGAGCCTTTCATAATTGAGAAGGCTGCAGAGCTTGGCATTGCTGATAAAGTGCTTTTTGCCGGCTTTCTTAACCAAGACGATGTTGAAAGGGCTTATAAAATGGCAGATATTTATGTCATGCCGAGCGTCTCAGAGCCGTTCGGGATAACTGCTTTAGAGGCAATGAAAAACAAGACGCCAATTATTGTGTCAAAGCAGAGCGGAGTGTCAGAAGTTATAAGGCACTGCCTGAAGGTAGATTTTTGGGATGTCAATGAAATAAGCAACAAGATAATTGCGCTTCTGAGGTATAAAACCTTGCACGAGACCCTTAAAGATGACGGATATTTTGAGGTAAAAAAGTTCAATTGGGACGTTCCTGCAGAAAAATGCATTCAGGTTTACAATCAGCTGATTAGCAAAGGTTAAATATAAGAACAATATCATTGAAACCAAACATTAAAACAATAAACACCAAGAATTAACTATAACTATTCAATAACAACAAATCATAAAAACCAATCCAAGCACCAATAACAAATTAAATAAAAAATGAGAGCTATTTTTTGCTGTAAAAATGTAGAAAGTAAACCGCTTTTAATGCATTTGCGCCGAGGAGGAGCACGAAATGATTTATTGCTCCACAGCGGAATGCCAGTGACATGGTGAGCGAGATTGTCGCGAACCTCGCATGTCAGGCGCACAAGATAATGTGCGAAGCACGGATTGAAGAATAAAAATAATAAAAATAAACAAATAAAAAATGGCAAGCGTGTGCTTTTATTTCCAGCTGCATCAGCCTCCCAGGCTTAGGCATTACTCTGTATTCGAGGTTGGCAACCATAACGGCTATTTTGACGAGCACAAGAATGAAGCCATAATAAAGAAAGTAACCCGAAAGTGCTATCTCCCGGCAAACAATCTGATACTTGACCTAATCAACAGGACTGACGGAAAGTTCAAAGTTTCTTACAGCATGACGGGAATTGTGCTTGAGCAACTGGAAAAGTTTGCACCTGAGGTGATTGACAGCTTCAGGAGATTGGTTGACACAGGATGCGTCGAGATTTTGGATGAGACATACCACCACACAGTCTCTTACTTGTACTCCAAAGATGAATTTAAAGAGCAGGTTGAGCTGCACAACAAAAAAATAAGGCAGCTGTTTAATGCCAAGCCCGGAGTTTTCAGGAATACAGAGCTTATATACAACAATGAATTGGCAGCGTTTGTGGAAAAAATGGGCTACAAGGGCATTCTTGCGGAAGGCGCGGACCACATACTGCAATGGAGAAGTCCTAATTTTGTTTACAGGCCAAAAGGGTCAAGGAATATGAAGCTGCTACTCAAGAATTACCGGCTGTCAGATGACATTGCCTTTAGGTTTTCTGAAAAAAGCTGGGAGGAATTCCCTTTGACAGCGCCAAAATACGCCAAGTGGATAAGCGAAGTTAACGGCAACGGCAGTGTAGTGAACTTGTTTATGGACTATGAAACCTTTGGCGAGCACCAATGGGAAGATAAGGGAATTTTTGAATTTTTAAAGCACCTGCCACATGAGGTATTGCGGCATAAGGACAATGAGTTTGTTACGCCAAGCGAGGCTATAAAAAAATATAACGCTGTTGCCGAGCTGGATTTTCCGCATTATGTGAGCTGGGCTGATATTGAAAGGGACTTAAGCGCATGGCTTGGCAACAAGATGCAGCAGGAAGCGCTAAAGGGGATTTACCTTCTTGAGCCTGCTGTCAAATTGTCGAGAAATCCTGCCCTGATTGATGAGTGGAGAAAGCTGCAGACAAGCGATCATTTCTATTACATGTGCACGAAATGGTTCAATGACGGCGATGTGCATAAATACTTCAATCCCTATGACAGCCCTTATGAAGCATTCATAACCTACATGAACATTTTGAATGACTTCAGGATTAAGGCGAATAAATTGGGTGAAGTAAAAATCACCACATAATGCCTCTAAAACCAAAAACTATAAAAATAACAAGGAATATGGCATTTAAAAGAGCGTGATATAATGGGTAAAAAAAGAGGAAAGGGCTCCAGCACTTATAAAGCTGATTCTAAAAAGCCATTTGAAACAGTTGAAGTCATAATAAAAAAGAAAATTCTTGGCGAGGCTCCGGAAGAGCATCATTTTGTTGTTGCAGACGGCAAAAAGCTGAAGAACATAATCGAGCTGGCAGACGCGCTTGAGACTATGAGTGAGGAAATCTTCAGCCATCACGCAAACCAGTTTAAGAACGACTTCAGCGCATGGGTCAAGGATGTTTTTTATGACCACAGCCTGGCAGAGGATATATCCGGGGCAAAAAACCGGCTTGAGACGCAGATTGTGGTTTTAAGGAGACTGGTAAGGGAATTAATGTGAGCAAGATGGCGGCTAAAGATGTTGTAATCCGGTATTTGGGCGATGCCCCTCCTGAGCATTGCTTTTGGGTCAATAACGGCCCTATACTGAAAAATCTGGAGGAATTGGCGAATGCCCTGCTGCATATGGGCGAAGACACCTTCAGCCATCACGTGAATAATGACAAGAACGACTTCAGCGCATGGGTCAATGACGTGCTTGGTGACAAAAAGCTTGCAAATGAATTATTGAGCTCCCACAACAGGATTTCTGCAGCTAAGAAAGTAGTGGCAAGGCTAAGCTCTTTGAAAAAGAAGGCAGGGTAGCGTCTTCTAGAATTTCCGATAGATTTAAATATTACTATCAGATATCAAGCCGAACAATTAAAGCATTACAGATCGACACAGGTAAATCTGGCCACAATAAGGTTCTAGGGGTGATAAAATGGATGAAGAGCAACGGGA
>CAZFEZ010000094.1:2829-4129 GCA_964518225.1 uncultured Methanosarcinales archaeon
CACAACAAGGTTTATTCTGGTTGAGGCGGAAAATGGAGTATGAAGACCAAAAAGAGTGTCCGAATTGTGGTACTATAATAGAAGAAGGCGAGGTAGAGTGCTCTTCATGCGGTGAGAGTTTTATTGATGATGATGAAGTGCTTTAAAACCAACCGGGGTGAGAGTATGAAAACTTTTTTTGATGAAGATGACGGCGATGATGAGGATTCCAGCTGGGACAGCGATGAATAACCGGATAGTGTGAAAATGGAAGAGTACACCAAATACGAGCAGGCAAGAATCGTAGGGGCAAGGGCTCTGCAGATTTCTATGGGCGCTCCTTTTAAAGTCAAGCTGAATGATGATGAGCTTAAAAAACTTGGCTACAATCCAGTTGAAATAGCAAAGATTGAGTTCAGGCAGGGACTGATACCTATTGAGATTAAAAGGCCCATGCTCGGAAAAACCAGAAAAGATACGGCAGTAAAGCCTTTTGACCAGACAAAACTTGAGTGACTATGGGAAGAATAAAAACAATGCTTGTGAAGAATATAGCCAAGAAGCTTATCAAGGTGCATGCCCAGGAATTCACTCCAGAATTTGGAAAAAATAAGGCGCTTGTTGCAAAGTACACAACAGTTTCTTCTGTAAAAATGAGGAACGTAATTGCAGGATACACAGCAAGGCTTGTAAAGCAGAAAACAATTCTTGAGAAGGAGCCCAGAAGAAGGACGCATGAAGAGGATTTGAGCAAGTTCTACCAGTGAAATAATAATTCTATTGCGGGCCAAAATTTGCAAATTTTGAATTATTATGCATGTTTAGATGATGGAAAATTACACTAGATTTTGTTAGATGAACATTATGCGCCGGGCGGAATATTTGTTAATTGAAATTCCCGAGCCGATTGAAGCCATCGCAAACTTTTTATAGAACCAATTCGCCTAATAAAATATGAGCATAATTAAAACAACTTGCTCAACGGGACCAATGAAGTCAAGGGAATGTCTTGCATTCTTTGGAATCGAATACCAATCTTATTTATGGGTTTTAGTAATTTCATTGTTAATTGGATTTGGCTCATATTTTATTTATGCAAGAATAAGAAAGATTGCATTTGAAACTAAAAACTTCTTGATAAAAAGTTTGCTTATTTCTTTGATTATTTTTATTATCTTCTCGATTCTATCTATTTTTGGGCAGCGGGGGGAATTATTTACTGAACTTTTCCTTTAATTTCCTTTCAACAATCTCAGGCACAAAGCCCTTTACAGAGCCTCCAAACATTGCAATCTCCTTGACAATGCTGGAGCTCAGGAAA
>CAZFEZ010000095.1:0-4121 GCA_964518225.1 uncultured Methanosarcinales archaeon
GTGCCAAAGCTATGCTTATGGCATGAAAAAAGCAGTCCGAAACGAGAGAGCAGAAAGTAGATCCTCTTGGCATGGCTATAGCAATCTGTATATATACTTACTAAGTAGCCGCTATTTATGGAGATAAGGAACATACAAAGGACAGGCGACATGCATTATCTGTACCTTCCAACATCCTGGTGCAGGGAGCATAAAGTAACTTCGAAGACAAAAGTTGGCGTACAGCAAAGCAGCGATGGCTCGCTTCTAATTTCTCCCCAGATAATTGAAAAAAAGCCCAAGCACCTCAAGCTTAACATATCAGAGGACGATCAGGACATAATACACAAGCTGACTGTCGCATGCTACATCAACCCTGTGAGCTCATTCGAGATAAACCTAGACAAGGAAATGGACTTCACAAAGCTCCTAAACCAGAAAAGGCTAATAAGCCTTGAATCAGTCGAGATAGACAAGAAGCAGATAACCTGCAATGGTGTTATATCTATAAGCGACCCAGAATCACTGCTCAGGACAATGACAAAGAAGATAAAGAATATGATCATTGTGATGCAGAAAAGCTATGACAAGGAACTGATTGAAAGGTACGAGGACGAGATAGACAGGAGCAAGATGCTCATCGACAAGTCGATAATAAGCTCGTTAACTTTTGAAAGGACGACAAACGCAAAAACAATAGACCTGTATTACATCTCATTGATATCAAAGGATCTGGAGAGGATGGTTGACCATTTGATATGCGTCAGCAGCAGGGAATCCGATTTTCTGGCCGTGATTCAGGAAACCATTGATAATCTTCAATCCATAATAGACAATGCAAGCAGCTTGAACCACAAGACTGCATTGGAGTTTGTAAAAAAAGTGAGCAAGATCAGGGCATTTGAGGTTAAGGACATCAAGAGCTATGACAAGGAGAGGATAAGGCTTAGCCTGACGACAATTGCCGAAGTCGTCACAGACTGGGCCATCACGAGGGAGCTTGAGAAATGATCATTTTCGCGGCTTCATCAAGGCATACTGTATTGCCATTGAAAGCCTGCCGATAATTATTCCGGCAATAATGGCAGAAAAAAACTTCATATAAGCTGCAAATTGGCCGAAATCCATGAAAAGCCAAAAAGCCAGTTATAGATAAACAAAATCCAAATAGCAAATAGAAGGTAAGTATAGCAAAGATTTTATGTACTTAATGTATAAATAGTTTCCATATACCATTTAGGCACTTTTATTAAGAGCAAAAGGAAAACTGCACATGCAACTGAGCAAAATGCACACCATAACAGCAAATTCAAGGGAAGCTGAAATATTAAGCGAGATTAGGGAAGCCGAAAAAAAGGCAGATGAAATAATTGAAAAGGCCGGCAGGGAAAAAGAATCCATGCTCAGCCAGGCATCTGCCAAAACCTCTAAAATGCTGACTGCAAAAGCTGACGAGATAAGAAAGCTGCAGGAAAAAAAATTGGCGGAATTCAAGGAAAAGGCAAGGCTGATAAAAGAAGAGAAAATTGCCGACGGCAAGGGGATTGTCAGGCAGATAAAGTCAAAAGCAGAAAAAAACATGCCCAAAGCGCTCGAATTTATACTAAAAAAGTTTGAAGAGACGATATGAATGCTGACCCCACACAAAATGAGCAGTGTCGTAATAACTGGCCCGAACAATGTGATGGAGCCTGTTATCAAGGCGCTTCATAGTATGAAAGTTCTTCATATAGTTGAGCATTCCGACAGGGAGTTGGCAGACATAGGCTCGCCGCTGAAAAGCGCAAGCAAGCTTTCTGAAATATTGGTCAACGTGAGGGCACTAATCGCTGCCCTAGGCATAAAAAAAGAAGACAAAACACTCGAGCTAAAAAAAGGGCTGTTGGAGATTGAATCAACTGTAAAAAAGCTGAGTGATGAGGTGCGAATGAGCCAGGAAGAGCTGAGAAATGCAGAAGAGCTCATAGTGAAGAATCATTCTATTGGCGAAGAATTAGAGATACTTAAAAGGATTAATCTGCCCATAGAAGCGTTTTCTCCTTACAGGTCATTAACAAACTTCACGGGCTATTTAAAAGATGAGGATGCTGCATTTTCAATTAAGGCGGAGCTGTCATTGATAACGCCAAAGTTCATGGTGCTTCAAACTTCAATCAAAAAAAAGCACTTTATTGCATTATTTATTGATTCGAAAAGCAGGGATTCGGCTGCCCAGATCTTGCAAAAAAGCGGTTTTTCTCCTGTGAACTTTATGAGTACCGGCAATTTAATGGGAAGCGCTTCAGGCAATTTGGAAAAAATAGATAGGGAAATTGCAAAGCTCGAGAGGAAGCGTGAAGAGATTAAAAAAAGAATTGATTCAATGGCTCATGAGCACAAGGGATTTTTAATAATGGCCGAGGAATTCTTGGGCGAGCAGCTGGAAAAGGCAGAGGCCCCATTGAAGTTTGCATCAACCCAAAGCAGCTTTCTGATAAAGGGGTGGATACCATCCAATGAACTATCTGAGTCCATAAGCAGATTAAACAAGGCGGCAAAAAACAAAATATTTGTCAATTTTGAGCCTGCAAAAAAGCATGACAAGGTCCCTGTTAAACTCAAAAATCCCAGCCCAATAAGGCCGTTTGAATTTTTCTTGGACCTATACGCTTACCCATCCTACGCGGAACTTGACCCAACCTTTTTTGTTTTCCTTACATTTCCAATCTTCTTTGGGATAATGCTGGGCGATGTTGGCTATGGGATCATTACTCTGCTTCTGTTCTGGATTCTCAAGAGAAAAATGCCAAAGGCTTCCAATTTTTTTAATATACTGATCCTTGCTTCTTTAGTAAGCATTATCTTCGGCTTTGTATTCGGGGAATTTTTCGGGTTGGAGTTCATGCACCCTCTTGTTGAGAGGAGCGCTGAAAACAGGATGTTCATGCCACTTGCCATTGCCGTCGGAGTTGTGCACGTAAATATAGGCCTGATTGTTGGATTTATAAATGAAGCGAAATCGCATGGACTCAGGCACGCATTTTTTGCAAAAGCAAGCTGGTTTGTGCTGGAAGGGGGGGTTGCCTTGATAGCTCTTTCAATATTGGACATAATCAGCCTGCGCTGGATTGTAGGAGCAGCAGTTGTATTGCTTTCATTGGTGATGCTCTTCATAGGCGAAGGGGTTAAGGGCCCGATAGAATCCCTAAGCATCTTCACAAATATTCTGTCATATGCAAGGCTCATGGCCATAGGGCTTTCTTCGGTGATCCTTGCTGCGATAATAAACGAGTCAACAGGCAAAATGATCCATAATGGGGGTGCTTGGATGGTGCTCGGAATTGTGATTCTTGTGGTTGGGCATATAATAAACATCATGCTTGGGCTGCTTGGCAGCTTTTTGCATTCGTTAAGGCTGCACTATGTTGAATTTTTTTCAAAATTTTTTCATGGCGGTGCTGATAAGTACCGGCCATTTGGATTTAGACAATAAATCATGGAGGTAATAAAATGGCAGTGGAAATGTCAACAGGGTTGATTGCACTGGCGTCAGGCCTTGCAATCGGAGCAAGCGCCATTGCAGCAGCATGGGCTGAAAAGGAGATTGGCGTTGCTGCAGTAGGTGCTATGGCAGAGAAAGAAGAGCTTTTTGGTAAGGGTTTGATACTTACGGTGATACCCGAAACAATAGTAATCTTCGGACTTGTCGTAGCTATTCTGATATTGAACCTGGCATCAGGGTAAAAAATGGGCATTGGGGAAGTAAAGGAAGAAATAATTAGGAATGCTAAAGAGCAGGAAGCTGCCTTAATAGCGGAAGCTATGAAGGAATCCGGCAGAATGACAAAAGAGGCAGAAAAGAAAATAAAAGAAATGGAAGAGAGAAGCGAAGCGGAAACCAAAAAAATGATTGAATCGGCCAAGAAGCAGGAAATATCTTCCGCGGAGATGGAAAACAAAAAAATGCTTCTTGACGCGAAGAAAAATATGATAGACACAGTTTTTGCCGATGCCAAAAAGAGGCTTGAAAATCTGGACGATAAAAAGAGGGAAGCATTTATCAAAAAACTGCTTGAAAAGGCAAAAAACGACATTGAAGCTGAATATGTCTACTGCAATAAAAAAGATGTGCGCTTTGTCAGGGAATTCAAGGCACTGCCTGC
>CAZFEZ010000096.1:0-4113 GCA_964518225.1 uncultured Methanosarcinales archaeon
ATTTTACCATTTTGTGTTCAGCACAATCCTTGAATGGCTTGAGTTTGCAATAGATGATCCCGTAATAGCAACCGGAATTGTATTTTATGCGTACAGCATAGCAAAACACCATCAGAAATTCCATCCTGACAACTTTATTTTTAAAATCGGCGATTACAGCCAAAGGATTTACAGAAAGTTCGTGTCGCTGTTCCACTACAAGAAAACGCTGCCGTTGGCTATATCAGGGCTGCTGGTGATGCATGCCCTGGCTGACTTAGGGGTTTTTGCATACTCGCTGACGTTCATGAAAGAGAACTCTTATCTTCTGGAATTAAGCAGCAGCCATGTCCCGTTTCTGAAACTGTTCTTGCGGGATGTGCCCGATATGCCAAGCTACGCCACAATCCCGCTGCTGATTGATTATATGCTGAATGCGGCATCCCTGATTGCATTCCTCCTTATACCGGTGATAGTCTGGGCGCAGATGATGTCACAGAAAGAATTTCATTTCAACAGGATTGTGCTGTTTTTTGTTTATTCGTCGGCAGTTGCTTATATCCTGCTGCCCGGCTACATAGTAAAGCCGCTGGCAGACGCTTCAGTAAGCGGCGTTGACATCTCTTCAGCCTCCCTATTGAAAAGCAGCTCAGTTCTGGACAGGTTCTTTCCGGATAAGTCAACCACGATAACGGCTGTATCTTTGGTTTCAATAATATTTGGGCTTGCGGTTTATGCCTTAAGCTCAAATCCTAAAATCAGGAAAGAGCTGTACGCAATCACTATAATGGGCGGGCTTGTGTTTTATACTGCGTACATTTACTATTTTTTCAGCAGCCTGCTCTTTTATTTTTACAACAGCATTGTTGATGTGATTTTCACACGGCACTTTTTAATAGGAATTTTCCTTATTATAATCCTGATGCTATCAGCAGTATTTTATATGGGCGGTTATCTGATGTTCCTGTACGAAGTGGTTATGGAATACCATAAGAAAAAATGGTCTGAGCCCATTGACGAGGAATTGGTTTCTGCAATTAAGAATATTAAGTCAATCGGGGGTGACATGGCAAAGCCCAAAAGAGCGCAGGCAGGCTTGGATGTTTTCAAGTATGCCATTGCCGCTTTTGTTTCCATAGCAGTTTTAGTTGCGGGCTACAGGATGGTAAGCGGAGTAAGCGAGAAGGCCTGCAATGCGGAAATTGCAAATTTTGAAATTGGGTTGAAAGGCATTGACAAGAGCCTCCGCTTCGGCGCAAAGGAGCTCCAAAACCTTGATGCGCCGTGCAAAGCTGATAGGATATATTTTCTGGACTTGAACAAAAATCAGGAGCCTGAAAATTTTAAAGGCATTCCGGTAATTGAGGACGCCATCAGAAGCAGCAGCGGTAAGAACGTATTCTTAGTCAAGGACGGCGATGTCAAGCGCTCTTTCTACGCGGGAAATCTGGAGATGGTTTATCCGTACCATATATGCTTCCTGCCGAAGTTTGACAGGATATCTTTCTTTGCAGAAGGCGCGGGTAAGTCAGCAAAGATAACAGGCGCATGCAGCCAGCCGGAGTGCACTTTCATACCAGTAGACATAAGCCATGACAAAGCAAGACAGATAATTCAGGAAGCTGTTGAATTTAACTGCGAGAAATGCCCGGAAGTTGAAGAAACTGAGTTATCCAAGGTAAACCCCACAAAGCGCAATGTTGAAATCTTCAGAAAATTAAGCGTTTGCGGCGGCATAACAAGAGTGGAGATTGTTATAAAACCGAAGGAAGGCGCTGAATTAAAAGAATTCAGGCTGTATGAGTTTATCCCAAAGATATGCATTGACGAATTGAATAAGTATCTTGCCGAACAGCCAGTTGGCGGCGATGAAATATTCATAAACAATGATCCCCTGATAATGTGGCATTTTGATGATATTGGCGATGGAAAAAGCGTTTCCTACGATTTGAATACGGAGCTCAGCGAGGAGTGCAGGCAGTCAATAGAAGGCCTCGGCATAGCTCAGATTATTGAGGGCAGTGTGGCACAAAACACCCCTCCGAGATTTATTAAGCCGTTGCCGGACAAAAAATTGAAAGACAAGAGGCATCACAATAATGTTATCGGCAATTTAGAGCAGTATGTTAAGGATGATGAAACTAAGGATCATGATCTTATTTTCACAGTGATCTGGCAAACAAATCCTGATGCAGTTGACTGCTCCATAGATGGCGACAGGCATTTGGACTGTGATGTATGGGAGGAAGGAATTTCGACAGTAACTGTGCAGGTCAGTGATTCAGAATTAACTGCAGAGTCTAGTTTTAAGGTGGATTCCAGGGCATTAGAGATACCAATATAAGATTAAATTCCGACATATTTATAATAAACAATTAAAGTTGATTCAGAATATGGCAGAAGAAAACATAAGCCCGGAGCAGATGAAGGCTCTGCAGGAAAAAATAAAGCAGATGAGCCCTGAAGAGCTTAAGGAATTCCAGAAAAAGCAGTGCATATTCTGCCAGATTGTGGCAGGCAAGGTTCAGTCGAGAAAAGTCTATGAAGACGAGCATGTCATAGCAATCCTAGATATAAATCCGGCAAACCCCGGGCACACGCTCCTTGTAACGAAAGAGCATTATTCCATAATGCCGCAGTTGCCGGAAGAAGAAGCTGCGCACGTCTTCATGGTTGCCAAGGCGCTTTCCAACTCAATTCTAAGAAGCGTTGACGCGCAGGGGACCAACATAATTGTGGCAAACGGCATTGCTGCAGGGCAGAGGGCGCAGCATTTCATGGAGTAAACTTTGTCCTGCCTCAGAAAACCATGGAAGAGCGGGAAATTGAGGCAGTTGGCAACAAGCTGATTTCTGCACTGAGCGGCTCTCCTGTTGAACAGGAAAAGCCGCTAATCAAGATGCCGGAGCCAAAGAATAAGGAAGAGGCAAAAAAGGAGGAGCCTGCGAAAGGCAGTCTTGACTTGGATGATATTTCAAGAATGCTGGGTGTCAAGTAATGGCAGACAAATCAAGAGAAGGGTGCATAGTATGCCAGATTGTTGCAAACAAGATTCCCTCAAAAAAGGTTTATGAAGATGAATTTGTGATGGCGGTGCTTGACTTCAACGGCGCAAACCCCGGACACTGCTTTGTCATGCCCAAAAGCCACTATCCAATCATAGAACAGGTGCCTGACAATGAGATCGGCAGGCTGTTCAATGTTTCCAATAAGCTATCAAGCGCAATCTTTGAGTCGCTTGGGTCGCAGGGAACAAGCATCTTTGTGGCCAACGGTATACCTGCAGGGCAGACAATAGCGCATTTCATCATTAATGTCATACCCAGAAAAGAGGGGGACGGCGTAAATTTGCAATGGCAGCCCAAGAATCTCGACGAAGAGGAAATGTCAACAGTAGAGCTCAAGCTTAAGGAGCAGACAAAAAAGATGGGCCATTTCGAGAAGGAGATAAAAAAACCGAAGGTGCACGCCCCAAAGCCTGTTGTGCTGTCGGAAGAGGAGGAAGAGTATTTCACAAAGCAGATGAGAAGGGTGCCTTAGACTATTATTATTTCTATTTCGAGTATTCTAAATAATAGTGCCGGAATAAATCTGCATAATTAATTTCAACCTTTCTTAAATAATCCTGCACTGATTTTGTGCTAGATTCGAATCTTATAGTTGGCGAACCGTTGCCATTAGAACGCTCAATTTGTATCTCTAAACTATTCAATTCTGAATCAGGTATGCCGGCAAGCAAGGGGCGTGCCCGGCTCATTGCATTATAAATTGCCCCACCTTGGATCGTATTGGCCTGTATATGGGGTATTATTTTAACTTTAGGATGAACTTCTGGCATTTTAAACACTAGTTTTGATATATCATTTTTAAATCTTTATATCTCAAGAAGTATTCGGCACGAAAATCCAGTCATTGAGCCAGTCTTTCTTGATTATGCCTTTTTCCATGTTAAAGAGAGGCATGTAGTTATGGTGAATCCTGAATGGAAAAGTCACTTTGGTTGTTATGATGTCGCTGATGCAGTCGCTGCCGTGCCTCTTTTTTATATTTGGTATTATGTCGCCATTAAAAATTTCCACTAGTTCGTCTGCGCTTTTAGCCTCTACAATCAAGATTATTGCAAAATGCCCGTCT
>CAZFEZ010000097.1:0-4110 GCA_964518225.1 uncultured Methanosarcinales archaeon
CAGCAACTATTGTTTCTTTTGCCATATAAAATCATCCTCCGAGATTTTTTTCTCAGTTTCATGAAAAAAATCTAAAAGAGTTAGCACTGAATCAGGGAATAAACCGACTTGAAGGCTTCAAGCTTGTTTCTTTCCTCCTGCATTTTCTTTTTCTTGTATTCCCTGCCGTTATATTTCCAATATTCTGTTTCAGCGAAAGCGATTTCTCTCAAATTTAAATGTATTAATGGGTCGCTTCTTCCGCAAATGTCATGCACCGTTTCAATTAGAGGATTGTCTGCCAGTCTTTTGAGAAGCTCTTCCTTGTTTTTGATTTGCTCGATGGGTTTGAAAACTTCCTTCTCGAATTGCTTGTTTAACAATTTAATAATTCCATTAATGCCGTACAATAAATTCAGGGCTTCCACATACCTGAAGCTGCATTTCGGTTGATATCCTGAGTTATGATCCTTGTTTTCAATGCCCATGGCCCCATGCGTGGAAAAGACTCTGTATTTGTAGTAGCGCAAATCGCTGTCGCTGTTGTAAGATTTCTTCTCAACGGTTTCATCATACTCCCAAATTCTGATGTAAACATCCGTCTTAAAATATGCAGTTATGACTTCATTGCATTTGGGGCATATGTAGCATGATATCAAATCCTTTCTGTGTATTGGCTTCGGCGTTTCGGCCTCAGAGTATTCGTTTTGAAACACTATCTGTTTTGCTTCTTTATCGATTGTTATCACATTCTCACTTCCACAATCCTTCTGCTGTCAGCATCTTAATTATGAAGTCTTTCCAATGCACCCATTCGTGCTTTTCCACATCTTCTTTTCTTTCAAGTCCTTCCTCTATGGCGCCTTTCTTTGACATGCAGTGCTGCCAGAGATACTGGTCAATAGTGCCTTCATTCCGGACAAGATAAACAACAGGAGATCCTTTTGTCTGCGGCCTTAATATCCTGCAGTAAGCCTGCTCAATTATGCTGAATTTCCATGCAGGTTCGCATATAATGGCCGCATTGGCTTCCGGAATATTAAGGCCTGTGTCTGTTACATTGATTGATGCAAGAAGAACGTTTAGCTTGCCATTCCTGAATAGCCCAAGCCTCTTGTTTCTGCTGTCAATGTCGACCCTTCCGGTAAAAATCTCGCTGTCGATATTCTTCTCTTTCAGCCATTTCTTCATAAGGTCGCAGAAATCAGGCCTGTTTGTGAATACTACAATTTTTTCGTTGCTTTTATGGTGTTTGTCAATCAATTTTAATATTTCATTTTGCGAAACTGTTATGCTTCCTTTATACCTGAAATCCTCGCTGGGATTAACTTTCGGATGCTGCGGAATTGTAGCGCAAAATTGAAGATTCTGAAGCTGCGCCAGGACTATAGACTGATTCACTTTATGGCTTTCGTCCTCTTCCGGGTGCATGTACCTCTTGAATATTGTGGCAAATTCCTCCAAATGAGCCTTATAATGGACAAGCTGCTCCATTTCCGGTTTGCAGACAACTTCCTGAATTACAGGCTGGGGAATTGAGATGCATTCCTGGACCTTCGGCTCTATTTTCACCCTTCTGAGCCATTTTGATTCCATCAGCTCTATGAATTTTGGAATATCTTTTATGTCAGCCATTTGCTGCGCTGTTCTTCCTTTTGCAAGCGTGTCTTCAAATTCGGGCGTAACCCATTCGACTGTCACAAATTGCTCCCTGAAGGATCTTGTGCTGTAAGGAAAGAAGGGGCTGCCCGAGTGCCAGCCAATGTCAAGAATGCTGTAAAGATTCTTTACTGTGTTGCCTATCGGCGTTCCGGTCATGAGGTAAACATGCTTGGGCTTCATCCTTGCGACTGCCTTGGTTTGTTCTGCTGTCTTATTGGAGCAATAGTGGGCCTCGTCAACTACCATCACTTTGAACCTTCTTTTTAGAGCATGCGCGAATGTAATTGTCTTGTCAATGTCTTTGCCTGTGCGCCTGTCAACTTTTATCTTGATCCTCTTTCCTCTGACCCTAGATTTCAGCTTGTTGTAGGATATTAGGTTGAATTTCCTCAGTCTTCGCAAATCTGCCTCGCTGTCAATTAATTTAAAATCAATGCCAAAATTCCTAAACTCTGCTGTCCAGGTTTCAATCAGATGCGAAGGCACAACAAAAAGATTTCTTTTGCATGATTTCAAAATAGCCAGAGCAATTCCAAGCTTTGTTTTTCCAAGCCCCTGCTGAAGCGCGATTATGGAGCTTCTCTTCATTGACAGCCTGATAACATCATCTTTTTGATAATTGTACAGAATTCTTAGGTGAGGATATTTTTCATAATAATTTTCCAGCTCCCTCTTTTTTTGCTTGTATAATTTTGAAAACTGCCTGATGCCATTGTCTGCATTGGCTTCTTCCCATTCTGCATCTTCAGCGGGTTTGATCCATTGTTCTATAGAAGAAGATTCCCTTGCATAATGCCTCTTTTTCTTTTTAATCCAATTGAGAAGATGCGGATCAATGTCATATGCAATATCGTATTTTCTTAATAAGTCTATGAATGGCAATTGTTCAAACTCTAATTCACCGGTCCATGCCTTGCTTAAAGAAAGATTTGCCGGAAGCGTTGCAACATAATCTCTTAAGGAATGGTCATACTCCACTTCAAAATTTGCCTTGACATTTGCCAGCCTTATTGATGCAAGAAGATTGTTTGGCTTGATTACCAGCTTGTTTTTAACAGCTTTAAGCACGACCTTTGGAGTTTCCAGATTGTCTGGCAATAAGGAAGGCCTGATTTTGATTTCAGTGCTGTCTTTCTGCTCGCATGCCTTGAGTAAAATCGGTCCTGCGCTGCTGCATTCATTTGAATATTCCGAAACTATAGAGAAGAATTTTGTCCTGCTGAATTCATTCAATAATTTTTCAGTTTCGGAGTATGAATGCAGCCTGCAGACAAATGCTTTTAATTCATCTTCATCTCTGTAATGCCTGCCATATTTTCTGAAAATGAATAATGTTGTTTCCCATTCAGTGCTTGTGAATGTATCTTTTGGCAGCGATATCCTTGCAATTTCATCCGTATTTTCTTGAAGCCATTTATGAAAAAGCCTGCTGGATTCCAGGTTCCATATATTTGAAGGGAGTATTGCCGCAACAAACCCTCCGTACCTTACCGCTCTGACAGCCTGCTCAAGCGCTGCGATGTGGCTCAAAATGCCGCCGCCGTATGAAATAAACTTAAAGTTGCCAAAAAGCGATTTAAGCTGCAGAGAAAAAGGGGGGTTTATCAAAACATAATCAAATTCATCCTTAATGTTGTGGTTTATCAGGCTGTCGTTTATTATGACAGAATCCGGATATATTCTCTTCGCTATCTGATAAGCCTTTTCCTCGAATTCAATTCCTGTAAACAATTTCTTGTTTTTCAGATGCCATGCCAGTCTTCCGGTTCCGCATGAAGAATCGAGAACTGTTGCATTTTCCGGAATCTGCAAAAAGTCAACTATAAATTTTGATGCCTTGAGGGAAGTAAAGAATTGGCCATAATTCTGCTGCCTTGCCTCGTGGAGGCCGACAATTCCTTTCTCGCTTTTTATTTCCGCTCCAAGGCCTTCATAGTAATTTATCAGGTCTTCAGGATGATAAGTGTTGTTTTCAACCAGATGCCAAAGTTCAGCATTGATTTCCTTAAAGCTTTTGGAAGAAATATTTATCCTTATTAATTCCCTCTCTTCAGGGATATTAATTTCTTGTTGAAGAATAAGCTCCTGCTTTGCGCTTATAACATTACTATCATTTAAGGCTTCAGTTAGAAACGCACTTAGCGAGACTTGTGACATGTCAGAACCTCTTTTGCTTATAGAAATAGCCATAGCATTTTTTTCCTTCAACGAGGAAGGAAAAAATCATAGTAAAATGCAGAAAGAGTTTACGGCAACACTTCGTAATCGAGCCATTCGCCTGTACAGAGTTTTTTGTTAATTGCAGGGACAGCTTCGTTGTATTCTCTTATGCTTACAATTTTAGAACTGCCGTCTTTAAGCTTCACTTTGTATTTAAGCATAAGAACTAATCGTTCTCTACTCTTGGCGCGAGAATGTAGCTTAATTCGAAAGTTTCTCCCTTAAATTCAAGCTTTAGAGGGTAATCTT
>CAZFEZ010000098.1:0-4053 GCA_964518225.1 uncultured Methanosarcinales archaeon
ACAGAAACAGCCCAATTGAATTTATGCTTCCCAGATTAAGCAGATGGGTGACAGCTATTATGAATCTGGAGAAGATGATTGAAAGAAGCTTAAGTTAAGGGTCTCCAAATTTACGGATTCTGCTTCAATTCATAATCATTTATCATCTTCCTTACAACGCTCCGAACATTGTTTGAGGAGATTGCAAACCCCAGTCCCTCAAAGCCGCCAACTTTGAAATTATTTATGCCTATTATTTCACCTTTTGCGTTGATCAAGGGCCCTCCTGAATTTCCGGGATTAATCGGCACATCTGTTTGGATGTATCTCAATCCATTTGAGGAGTCCCTGAAGGCGCTTACAATTCCTTCTGTAACTGTAAACGACAGCCCTGCTGGATTGCCGGCTGCGATAACTTTCTCCCCGACTTTTACCCCGTCAGAATCTCCAAAGTCAAGAGCATTTAGGCTTGATGCGCTAATCTTCAGCACAGCAATGTCTGCTGCACTGTCATAACCGACCAGAGTATTTGCACTATAAGAGTCTCCGGAATAAGTAACAGCTTTTATGCTTGTTGCTCCGTTTATGACGTGGACATTTGTGACAAGATAGCCATTTCTGTCAATTATTGCCCCGCTCCCCTGGCCCGTGTTGGTCTTAATGCTCACAACAGACTGCAGCACATCGTCGACAATTGCTGAAAAATCAGCGCTCTTTATCTGTATACTCTTCAGTTCGCTTTTCAGCTCGCTTAGCTTTATACTGCTCTGCTGCTCAATCTGGTCAATCAAGCTTGACAGGGTTATTATTTCCTGCTGGTTCTGTTGCTTAAAGCTGTCAAGGTCTGCCCCTACCGAGCCGATTTGTGATGACAGGTTCAAGCCCAAAGCCCTTAACTGAGTTTCTATATTATTCAAATGTTCAGCGGTCTGCCGGCTTAAATCAGAGATTTTTGCATCATAATCCTCCCTGGCTACGTGTAGGCTGTAACTGAAATAAAATGCCATTCCTCCTAAAAGAATGAAGGTTAACAGCCCGAATAACACCATATTTTTTGTCTTCTTGAGCATTTTATTTTTTTATCTTGTATTCAACGTCAATATATTTCTTTTGGATTGGGCGCTTTTTGCTTAATGAGTGCATCTTAAACATTGAGATTAGGAACAGGAGGAGCATGATAATTAGTACTATAAGTAATATCGCAATTGGCAATGCAATCAGAATTCCCGCAATTATTAGGTACCATTTTGACGCAAAAGCAAGCGCGCCCCATCCTTTGTCCCTCGAGTAAAGAAAAATAAAATAGACTACTATGAGGCTGAATACTGTGCCCAACCCAAAAGCCATCTGCCTGTTGTCGGCAGCCTCGTATGCCTTTGCAGCCAATCCATACTTTTTTGATTGTATGCACAAAACAGCGGCATTATTAAGCCTTTGCTTGTCTTTTGTAGGGATGAAGCAAAGAGTTGCCAATTCTATCTTGTTTTCCTCCAAAAATGAGTCGCCAAGCATGGCCAGCTTTTCAGTGTCTCCGGCTTTTGCCATCATTTCAACTGCTTCTGAGAACTTGCTTTGCTTGTAGAGCTTTTCGCCAACATCGCTCAGAATCCTCTTTCTTGCAGCCTCATCAAGCATTGACAGGTTTACGGAGTTAATCCCGTCCTTCAGTATTTTTTCAACAATTGGATGTTCCATAAACTATTCAATATTGAAAGAGTTATTTAAATGTATTTGAAATAAAAGTGTTATTTTTGTCAAGTAGTGATGGGAGATAAGTTTATAAACAATTAAATGACACTATGCATAGATATAAAGATGGTATCTCTAACAAACATAAATATGGACCAGCAGGTTGAAGTAAGATTAATTGAAGAGGGATACCCCCATGCTGATAGAATTACTGACATCAAAGGCATGCGTAATGGAATAGAAAACATCATTAATTCTCCCGGTAATAGGGATTTGGTCCTCTTTGATGGGAATACAAGTCTCACTATAAAAGATGATCAAGAGATGGAAGTAGCAGTGGATAGTAGTATACTTGCAGTCACAAGGAACCCTCTTTTGCAACGAAATCCATCGGGGGGTAAATTAAAAATTTTTATGCAAGCCGATTTTATAAAAACTGACGGCAATCAATTCTTAACAATCCCGCTTGTAAATTCCAGATATGGTAAAGTTTATTATTATGATAATAGGCTAGATATTAAGATATGCAGCACGAAAAGCTGGGGAAGGGAGCACGTACATTATGTTATTAATATGCCACTTTTAGGCACAGGGAAAGTATATCTATTCTCCCACATTGATGACCCGAATAGGCGAGAAACCAGTTTTTGGAATTATGTCGCATCAAAAGCTGGGCTAGAACTTACTCCTAAATTTGATGATTCCAGTATACGCAGAGGATACGAATCTGAACATGATGGAATAAGATTTCAAATTGACCACTACGGATTAACAATAACCTTTCCCGAAAAAAAGCAGCGAGCATTTTTAGAACAGCTTGTGGACGGGATAGTTACCCCATTAAAGATTGATGGTGTTGAATGTAAAAGGGACGGTAAAAGTGAGATTGTCCTTGATGGCACAAGACTTTTGGTTCAAGCCTATGCTGGGAGGGGTCAGGGACAGCCCATAATTGATTATCTGTCAAGAGTCTTACAAAGATAAATCCGTACAGTTCCAATATTATAATGAGCCTGTTGGGATTCGAACCCAAACGAACCGGTCCGAAGCCGATTATGCTGTCCGTTACATCACAGGCCCAATTTATATATTTTCTCATCAATGATTATTAAAAGTTTCTATAAAACATAATTAAACAATGGATTGGCAAGGCATTGCGATGCGTGGCGAATTGCAGATTCGCTAGGTGCTCGGAAATCCTTTATTTCCGACATGGCAAAACAGCAATGCCCCGCACTAACATTTGCCGAAGGCGTATTAAATTTTCAATGATTTTCACAAATTAAATGTTTAACTTAATGTTTGCCTCGACAATAGGGCATTCACAATCAATTAAAATTTTAAAAATAATCAAAATAAAAGAATCAGCTACTGCCGGTTTTTGCTCAGTGTTATCTCGATAGTCGATACCCTTACATCCCTTCCTTCATTATTCTTAAAACCCTCTGAATCGATCTTTATGCCATTGACACTAACTGCACTGTCCATAAACCTTTTTGCCGCCACTTCCGCAACATCAACCGCCCGGCTTATGAATTTTCCTCTGGCTTTTATTATGACATCTTCCGCATTTTTTGTTGTGAACTGCATCACAACCCCGGTCACATAGTTCATGAAGGGCTTTCCGCCTATAAAAATGCTGTTGTCGTTCATTCTGCTGGTTTCATCAAGTTGTGTTATCGCTGGCGTTGTAACCTGCACCCCCGAACAGCGCAATTTAAATTAGAATATTTAAATGTTTTGGAAAAAAAATTATTTTAAAGAGGTAATTTTATAAAAATGGAACTTTTCCTATAAAAGGTAAAATGTTGCCGTTAATTCAAATTGCTAGAGAAGAAGCTGTAAAATACGAGTGGGCATAGGCATACTTACTAATGGAAGGAATCATCCTCCCATGATTACATCAAATGAGGGATTATCTTTAATTTGTGCAGCTCCAAGAAGATTTCAATCCATTATTAAATTGGCTCAGTCATATGCCTCATTGCATGATACTGGAAGAGCGCACAGCGAAATCTTTGATGAAAATAAAAAACTCGGAGACCACGTATACAAAATTACGATAGGAAAAAACTTAGAAGCTGCGATCAAATTATTCTATAGAGGAACCTATGCCGATGAGATCACTGGATTCATACAATTTCATGATTGCTTAAAGGCTAAACTAGAAAACCATTTTGATACTGTAACATCTTATTTAGCAACAGAAGATTATTTTTTAATGAGTCTTCTTCCCAATATCCCGAGCTAAAGGGATTTCATTGTTCTAGGCAAGGATACTCTCACAGGCTTTAGCCTGTAGAGGAATTGCCTTGCTTAATTCGTAACTTTTTTCTAAAGACCGCCAAGAGTTCGTCAGGTCTGTAGCGTAGCGGAAGACCTGAT
>CAZFEZ010000099.1:0-4038 GCA_964518225.1 uncultured Methanosarcinales archaeon
TTATTGTCTATGGAAGATGACAAAATAAAGAAAATCTCCAATGTAATAAGCAATGAGTCCTGCAGGAAGATACTGGATTTCTTGTCAAACGGGGAATCAACAGAGTCAGAGCTTGCTTCGAAATTAAGCCTGCCAATCTCCACAGTGCACTACAATCTCCAGCAATTAATGGGAACAGGGTTAATAGATTCAAAAGAATTTCATTACAGCCAGAAAGGCAAGGAAGTAAGCCATTACAGGCTGGCAAACAAGTACATAATAATCGCGCCGAAGAAGACTTTCGGCATAAAGGAAAAGCTCAAGAGCATTCTGCCAGTTGCTTTGATTGTCAGCGCAGCAGCCGGAGTTATTCAGCTTGTTTCAAACTACCTTTCAGGAAATGTTACACCTCAGGAAATGGCAGCCGCTAGATCTGCTGCTGCAGATTCAGGATTAGAATCAGCTCCTATGGCTTTAAGCCAGGCAGCTCCTGTCGAGCAGGTTCCGTCAATCCCGCAGAACATTGCCTTGTGGTTTTTGGCCGGGGCATTATTCGCATTATTAATATACTTAGTGATAAGCTTGTTCAAAAAAGACATTAAATAACTTCAAACCGATTCAAAGCTATGGGCAAGTATTTATATGGAGGCAACTCAACTAAAAAATAAGATGGAAAAACAAAAAACAGATTCGAGACTTTTGCTTTCAATGATTCTGCTAATAGGCATTCTGTTGGTAAGCTGCAAGCCGCAGGTTCCGGGAGAAATAAAAAATACAGAGCTTCAGACAACACAGGAATTGAAGAAGTTCTCGTCTGCGCAGGAAGTGCGCGATTTTCTTGAGAAGGCTGCATTAAGCCAGGGAAATGTCGGAGGATTCGCGAAAACATTGTCAATGCGCATTGCTTCTGTTGCTGAAAGCGCTGCACCTCAGGCATCAGCGGATTCCGGCACAGCCTCAGGCTCTGCTACGGATTATTCCACCACAAATATCCAAGTAGCCGGAGTTGACGAAGCTGATTTTGTAAAAAATGACGGCAGGTACATTTATACTATTGTTCAGGACAATCTTGTGATTGTTGACGCGTTTCCTGCGGAAAACGGAAAAATTCTTTCAGAGACAAAGCTTGAAGGAAGGCCAAGGAATATCCTTGTCAGCAAAGACAGGCTGGCTGTATTTTCAGATGATAATGCGGAAGTTCCGTATTTCGCGCAGTTTGATTTCGTGCCGAGGCCAAGGTACACAAGCAGAACGCATGTTTTTGTCTATGATATTTCCGACAGAAGCGAGCCGGAACTTGTTAAGGATTACAATCTTGACGGCTATTACTTCGAGTCAAGAATGATAGATGAGCAGGTATACTTTGTTGTAAAAGATGATGTCTACTACAGAGGCCCAGTCATTGCATTGCCCCAGATAAGATCGTCTGCGATAGTTATTGCAAGACCTGACATTTACTATTTTGACAATCCCGAGCAGAATTATGTTTTTCACACAGTCGCGTCTTTCAATATTTTTGAAAGCAAAGACGAAGTGAATGCTAAAACATTCATGATGGGATACTCAAACACATTGTATGTTTCGCAGGATAATATCTACATTGCGTACCAGAAAAATCCCCCCTACGCATACTACGAAAAGCACAATGAAGAAAGGTTCTATGAAGTTGTAGCGCCTTTGCTCCCTTCCGTTATAAAATCAAAAATAAATGAAATAAAGGATGATAGCTCCTTGAATTCAAATGATAGATGGGACAAAATATCGTCATTGCTTGAAGACATGTACAACAGCATGGGCGAAGATGAAAGGGATGAGCTTATCCAAAAAATAGAAGACACTATTGCTGACTATGAAGCAAAACTCGAGCAGGAAAGAAGAAAGACAGTTATACATAAAATAAAAATTGACAAAGGGGATATCGAATACGGAGCTAAAGGAGAAGTTCCTGGCTATTTACTAAATCAATTTTCATTAGACGAGTTCAACAACAATCTAAGAGTCGCAACTACAATGGAATTTTATGGAATCATGCCAATGGCTTTCAGAGCTGAAGCGAGTTCACAGCCTTCTGTAGGCGTAGCTGTTTCTACCAAAGAAGTTTCAGGCAAGGCAGTATCCTCAGAAGCCTCAGAAGCTGCAGTTTCAAAAGCCTCAATAATCAAGCCACGGCCGATTAGGGAAAGCAAATACATGATGTACAACAATGTGTACATCCTTGGCGATGATATGAAAACTATCGGCAAGCTTGAAGAAATTGCTCCAGACGAAAGAATCTATTCGGCTAGATTTATAGGCGACAGATTATACATGGTCACTTTCAAAAGGGTTGATCCGTTGTTTGTCATCGACCTGTCAAGACCGGAAAGCCCTGAAATCTTGGGGCAGCTAAAAATACCGGGATTTTCAGATTATTTGCACCCTTATGACGAAGACCATATTATCGGAATAGGAAAGGAAACTGAAAGCAATGAATGGGGCGGAGTTTCATTACAAGGCGTAAAGCTTTCATTGTTTGACGTTTCAGACGTGGAAAACCCAATACAGCTTGATAAATATGGAATAGGGGAAGCAGGCACTGATTCAGAGGCTTTAAGAGACCACAAGGCATTTTTGTTTGACAGAAAAAAGAATCTGCTTGTCATTCCGGTGACCGAAGTCAAGGGAAATCAGTATTATGACTCAAAGCTCGGCTATTACACACAAAGATTATGGCAGGGCGCTTATGTTTTCAGCCTTACGCTGGAAGACGGATTTGATGTAAAAGGAAAGATAACCCACAATGAAGGGAATGAGCAGACAGATTACTATTATTACGGCTCTCCAAATTCCGTCAGAAGGTCGTTGTTCATGGACGACGTGCTTTACACTGTTTCAGCAGGCAAGATAAAAGCAAATGATTTGGATAACATCAACAATGAGATAAAAGAAATAAAATTGCCTTTCGAGCAGCCGAAATACTATGATTATCCGATTTATTAACCCAATACGTCCGTTTTTTTATTATCTTATGCTAACTTTATAGTAGTTAAAACTAAACATTTATAAATAAAATGTTGTTTACCAATATTGTTTGAGGTAAAATGGGCAACACGCTTGATGCAAGAGTAACGGAAATTGGCAGATTATTCGGACCTGATACACTAGCCTCAGACCAATACTTGGATACCTGCAGACGAAAACTACCTTTGGAACCGGAAAAAAGATTAATGATGGCGGTTTTAGAGGATGCAGTAACAGCATATCAAAAATATTTAAGGGTAAGTGACAAAAATGGAAGTGAATTATTTCGAGAAGCAGAAGAGTGGATTTTTGGAAATGACGATCCATCCATATTTTCCTATACTAATGTATGCGAAATCCTGGGGTTTAGTCCTAGCTATCTAAGAAATGGAATCCTCCGTTGGAAAGAAGATACACTCTCTAAAAAACATGAACCACCAAAAAATAAATTTGACAGAAGCGTGCATCCTCAAAAATAAGTTTTACATCCCAAACTTAATCTTTTTATCTTGTATGTTACCCAAAATATTATTTACTAATTCATTAATCTTGACATCAAAATAAACCTGATTGTCCAAAGTGCGGACTGCAACGGTCCCATTCTTCTCTTCTTTTTCTCCAACAGTCAGGATTAACGGTATCTTCTGGTGCTGCGCTTCCCTGACCTTGTAGCCTACGCTTTCAGTCCTTGCATCAACCTCAACCCTTATATTGTTTTTTTCAAATTCTTCCTTTATTTTAATGGCGTAGCCTTCGAACCTGTCAGCCACGCTAAGAATCCTGATTTGCAGGGGAGAAAGCCATAAAGGCAGTTTCCCAGCGTAATGCTCAACTAGGATTCCAATAAACCTTTCAATGCTGCCCAGCAAAGCCCGATGTATCATAATCACCTTGTGCTTTGTATTATCGGCTCCTATGTAAGTCGCGTCAAACCTTTCAGGCAGCTGGAAGTCAAGCTGGACAGTTGCAAGCTGCCAGCTTCTTCCTAAGGCATCCTTAATGTGGAAGTCTATCTTTGGGCCGTAAAAAGCGCCTTCCCCTGCTTTAATCTCATATTTT
>CAZFEZ010000100.1:0-4032 GCA_964518225.1 uncultured Methanosarcinales archaeon
ATATGTAGTTTTTCTTCGTTCTGCGTACTCTTGGCTTTGAAGCTGTCCTTTTCTATTGACAGTCCCAATCATTTCAGGAATAGTTGCGGCTGAATTAAAGTGTACTCCAACTTTATCTCCAAGTTTTGCTTGGGTAGCATTTACATATCTAGCGTCAGTCGCATGCTCTTGCAATAGAGACTGAATATAATTTAATTTCTTAGAGTCTGGATCTTTTTGTGTTGCTATGTATTCCATCAATTGGGCAAGAGGTGAGTTTCTATCATATAACGGGTCACCTGGCTTTGCAGCTACCATGTTAACAATACTTTTCTTAAGTTCAGTATAATTACGAATTGTAGGATTACCTAAAGCATCTCCAGCCTGTGCCAGATATTTCCTTGCATTTTCATCATTAAACTCCTCTAGTTTTCCCTTGAATCCTTCGTCTACAGCCAACTGATAAGCTAAATTTTTGATTATAGAGTCAGTTTTCTTTTCGTCAGCCCTTAATGAATCACCTAAAGTATCTTTTAATTTACCCTCCAAATCCTGTACGTTTTTGTTTATCCTTCTCTGTCTTACTATAATTGGATGATCCTGAGGAACAGCTGTACTATCATGAGACTCGTGTGCTATGTAAGCATCTATTAATTTTTTTAAACCTTCATCTAAAGAAAATCCATTTAACTTTAAACCCTCTCCGCCGTGTCCATGTTCTGCGTGTTCTGACATTTTCTTTCCACCCCTTGTCGTTAATGTTTTATTATTTTTATAATTTATCACTAATTTGTTACTACTCTCAAATGATATCACTTATATTTAAGCTTTTCGCTTCTGGAGTATACACATTATCTGGCTTTTGGCACCCCTCCAGAATCGATAATTGTGAGCTAGTTTAAGACTCGCATGTCACGTAATTGTTACTACTATTTAATAATAAAACTTATATTTAAAGCTTTTGGTTTAGTATATGGGTTCTATTTATTTTCTATATCGAAAATAATTGGATTATTTTCGAGACTGAAAATTTGAAAAATTTTCTTGTATTGAAATAAAATAGACTACTTCACAAACTCAACGTTTTCCATGCCTTCAAAATCAGAGTCCCCAGTTAAAAATTTTACATTAAGCCTTTTAGCCATAGTATACCCGACAGCATCCGGGATTGATAATTTTCTTTTCATTGTCTTCAAATCCATTGCATTTTTTATGTCTTCGATAGTTGCATCAACTGCATACGGGTGATACTTAGTTGTGTATTGGTCTGACAATTCCTTGCTCATCTCTTTCTTTAATCCATAGTTAAGTTCTGCGAGATTAAATAAGGTGGTTACTGCTTCATTATCTGCATAAGCCTTGTATTTTGGGCTGCCTTTTATTATTTCAAAGAAAGCATAAGTATCAAAGAAATACCTCATTTGCTACTCATCCCATGATTCCCTGTCAATTTCGTCGAGCATTTCCTGGGTAGACTTCCTAAATTTAAAAGTTCCAAAAGTTTCTTTCAGAACATTTCTTTTTTTTCCAATCAAAAGCCTAACTGTTTCATTTTCTTTAATCCCTTCCTCTTTTATCTTTTCTTTTGGTATTACGACTCCAAAAGACCTTCCCCATTTCCTAACCTTCGCTTCTACTTCTAACATGATTATACCGATATAATCCAAGTTTATAAATCTTTCCTTTTATTATATCATACACTTTATTTTCTATATTGAAAGTATTTTAAATCCATCAAGGCAAAGATTTATAAATCAAGCATAATTAACATTGAAGGGGGTTCTCATGGCTAAGAAAGATAAAAAGCAGTATGCTCAACCTAAAGAAAGTTTGAAAGACTCACAATCTGCTGAGGGACCGAAAGAAGCCGAAGCTGTGTCTAAGCTTCCCAAAGATGTCCAGGAAAAACTTAAGGCCATAAAGGCTAAGCTGGAAAGGTTCCAAAAAAAAGTTCTTGAAAAATTTGACAAATATATTGTCGGCATTGCCTTAATGCCTCCGCCAAAGCCGGAGGAAGCGCAGCAGCTTCAGCAAATGCAGCAGCCTCCTGAGCCAAAGCCGGAAGACAAGGACAAGATTCATGTTCTTGTTTTGGTTGATGATTCTGACAGCAAAACAATGTCTAAGCTGGAGCTGAGAGACAAGCTTACAGCGATTGTTGAGAGCATTGGCAAAGAGATTGACCCCAATATCACACCTCAAACATTGATATTATCCGAGCTTTGGCAGAACTGCTTTGATGGAAAATCCGAATTATTGCAGCTTATAGCTTTATCTGCTCCTATCCACGATACAGGCATGCTCCAGGCAATTAAGATTGCGGAAGTGCACAAGACAATGGTGCTGAAGAAATTTGAAAAATACATTGTTTCTTATGTTCTTGCAGGCTCGCTAGTCCAGGGAAAAGCAACACCTTCAAGCGACATTGATGTTTGGATTGTCATTGACGACACTGATGTCAAGAAAATGACAAGGGCAGAATTAAAAGACAAATTAAGGGCAATTATTATTGGAATGGGAATTGAAGCCGGCGAGCTTACCGGGATAAAAAATAAAATTAACATTCAAGTCTATATTTTGACTGATTTCTGGGATTCATTAAGGGAAGCAAATCCTGTAATATTCACTTTGTTGAGGGACGGAGTTCCATTCTTCGACAGGGGCATTTTCATGCCTTGGAAGCAATTGCTGAAGATGGGCAAAATCAAACCAAGCGCAGAGGCAATTGATATGTTCATGGGCTCGGGCGAGCAGATGATAAGAAGAGTCCAGTTAAAGCTTAACGAGATAGGGATGGAAGACATCTACTATGCTTTACTGACCCCAAGCCAGGCCGCTTTGATGCTTTACGGAGTTGCTCCTCCTTCTCCAAAGGAAACAGGGGCTTTGATGAGGCAGATTTTTGTCCATAAGGAAAAACTGCTGGAAGATAAATTTGTCAAGATTCTGGAAAGGGTTGTTGAGATAAGAAAGGCAATAGAGCACGGCACAAAAAAAGAGCTGACAGGCAAAGAGCTGGACGAGCTGCTCAATGACGGCGACAAGTACCTTGCCAGAATAAAGAGGCTTTTTACACAGATAGAGAAGATAAGGGAGGAGCAGGAAATGCTCAATATTTATGATACAATCACAACTGTGGTACGCGATGTCTTAAAGTTAGAAGGAATTGAAAAAGTAAAGGACAATGAAATGCTGCATCTTATTGAAGACAAGCTGATATCGGAGGGGAAGCTGCCCTCAAAGTTCCTGAGGACGGTGCAGGAGCTTATGAAGGCCAAGAAAGACTATGATGAGAAAAAGCTGTCTAAAGTCGAGATAGAAAAAATACATTCTGAATCGGGGTCTTTGATAAAATTCCTTGTCGAGTACATGCAGAGAAAGCGAAGCAGGGAACTGGAAAGGCTGAAGATAAGGGTAAAGCACGGCAGCAAGTTTGGAGAGGTTATCCTGCTGGGAAATCTGGCTTTCATAACTACCGACATTGACAGCGATGAGCGGGAAATAAGCAAAGCGAAAATAAACGATGACGGAAGCCTTGATACAATTGAGAAAAGCTCTCTGGAAGAACTGGAGAAATCACTTGCAAACGCCCAGACCCCTGTCAAAGCTTCCATAAAAGAGCCGATTTTCGAGGACCTGAAGAGAGTTTTCGGAAAGGACGTTGAGATTTTGATGAGTTATTAAGAATTTAAATTTATTCTTTAGTAGTGGTAACACAAACGAAAGATTTATAAAGATTAACTTTCTATATTTGATACGTGATTTAAAATGGTAAAGAATGTTATATTGGCTGATGATGATAAAACATTTAGAGAAACTACGTTCGCCCAGGTGATACGATATTGTGATGGAGCAGGAATTGAAGTTGAACTGGATGAAGCTTCTGATGATAAGGAATTGGTTGAAAAAGTGCTTGGTAAGGATTATGATTTGGTTTTTAGTGACAATGTAATGCTGAAAGTTCATGGATTACAGGCGATTCAACAGATAAGAGAACGGAACACAACTGTTCCAATCTATATGCTCTCTTCAAGCGAAGTTGGCGAACAAGCC
>CAZFEZ010000101.1:0-3993 GCA_964518225.1 uncultured Methanosarcinales archaeon
ATATTTAAAATTATTCCTTTTGGAATATTTCTTTCACAAAGCTTTTTATAATATCGGGATAAAGGGCATTATTGGATGATATTCTATAATATGAGGTGGTAAAATGGCACACATAACATATATAACCAGCGAAAGCGTTACAGAAGGTCACCCGGATAAGATTTGCGACCAGATAAGCGATTCGATTCTGGATAGCATATATGCGCAGGATCCCCATTCCAGAGTTGCTGTTGAATGTTTAACTACAACAGGATTGGTTGTTGTTGCAGGAGAAATAACAACAAAAGGCTATGTTGACATACAGGGCATCGCAAGGAGAACATTAAAAGAGATAGGCTACACAAATCCGCAATACGGGATAGATTGTGAAGATGCGGGTGTTCTTGTAAGCATACATGGGCAAAGCCCGGATATTGCCCAAGGCGTAAACGAGTCAGAAGCAAAAGAGCAGGGCGCAGGTGATCAGGGAATGATGTATGGTTATGCCTGCACTGAAACTCCTGAGCTGATGCCGCTGCCGATAACTCTTGCGCACAGGCTGACCATGAAGCTTGCAGAGGCAAGAAAAAAAGGAATAATTTCTGATCTTGGGCCTGACGGGAAATCGCAGGTAAGCGTTGAATACCATGACGGGGTTCCTAAAAGGCTGAGCGCTGTTGTGATTGCACAGCAGCATTTGGAAAAAATAAGTGAAGGCGAGCTAAGAAGCCAAATAAGAACAGTAATAATAGATCCAGTCTGCGGCAGGTGGATTGATGAAAACACAAGGATTTACATCAACGCAACAGGCAAATTTGTTATAGGCGGTCCTGAAGGAGATTCAGGAGTTACTGGAAGGAAGATAATTGCCGACACTTACGGCGGAGTGGGCAGGCACGGCGGAGGAGCTTTCTCCGGCAAAGACCCAACCAAAGTTGATAGGAGCGGAGCTTATGCGGCAAGGTACGTCGCAAAAAACATTGTTGCTGCGGGATTGGCAGACAAGTGCGAAGTCCAATTATCTTATGCCATCGGAGTAGCCCAGCCAACCTCAATCAACGTCGACACATTTGGCACCAATAAAATTTCAGAGCAAAAGATTGTTGAGCTGGTAAGGAAGCATTTCAAGCTGACTCCAAAATGGATAATTGAGCACTTAAACTTAAGAAGGCCTATCTACAGGAAAACAGCAGCCTATGGCCATTTCGGAAGGGAAGACCCTGATTTTACATGGGAAAAAACCGACTTGGCTGAGACTTTGAGGCTGGAAGCCGGACTGGCTATAAAGCCATTGAAAGCTGAAGCCAAAGTACTGTATTAAGTAAATTTTTATTTTAAACCTTCGGCTCCTGCTGGCTAACACAATGCAGGCTCCCAAACCCGTAAACCATTTCTTTGCAGTTTATTCCAATGACTTTCCTGCCTGGAAACAGATTTTGCAGGATTTCTAACGCTTTAGTGTCATTCTTATGCCCAAAAATAGGAACAGCAACAGCCTTGTTGCCAATGTAAAAATTTGCGTAGCTTGCCGGATATCTCCTCTCATCATCTCCGACAAAATCAGGCATCGGCAGCTTTACAACATTCAGTTTCCTGCCGTTTTCATCAGCTGCATTTTTCAAAATCTCGTGGTTTTCCTTCAAGACCTTATAATTTTCGTCATCTTTGTTGTCTTCAAAAGCGCAAATAACTGCATCTTTGCCCACAAACCTTGCAATATCATCCACATGTCCGTCTGTGTCGTCTCCTTCAATGCCGGTATTGAGCCATATAATATTAGAAACACTTAGGTAATCCTTGAGGTATTTTTCAATTTCGTCTTTTTTCAGATGAGGATTTCTGTTCCGGTTCAGAAGGCACTGCTCTGTTGCCAGCAAAGTACCGGAGCCGTTAACTTCGATAGAGCCACCTTCCAAAACAATTTTCGGCTCAAAAACAGGCAGCTTCATGATTTTATTCATCTCGTAAGGCACATCATTGTCTTGTTTCAGGTCGTCATACTTGTTGCCCCATGCATTAAAAATCCATTTTACCATGGCAAGCTTCTTTTCTTTGCTGTTAACCGCAAAAGTGGGGCCATAATCCCTTATCCATGCATCAGCATTATTTATTTGATAAAAATCAATCTTTTCCAAGTTAATGTTATTTTGTTCAAGCCTGTTCTGGAGGTTTTTTTCAATCAGTGAGTCATTAACCAAAATCTTTACTTTCTGCCCAGAATGAACTGCTTTCACAAAATGAATATAAGAATTTTCAACCGCTTCAAGCATTACTTTCGGCCAAGTGTCTTCGTTATGCGGCCAGGCAATCCATAAAGCTTCCTGAGTTTCCCACTCTGCCGGCATGCGGTAGCCAAGCTCATTAGGATTCATAAACCCCCGAAATTGTATTACCGATAAGCTTCACCATTTGCAAGGTTACATCACCAAATCTTTGTAGCTAAGCGGCTGCCTGTTTCTCAAAAACCCCCAGCCTTCCTGCGAGCTTGCAACTTTGCTCAAATCAATTTCAGCAACTAAAACTTCCTCTCTGGCGCTGCTAGCTTTCTTGATAACTTCTCCAAAAGGGTCTGCTATAAAGGAGCCGCCCCAGAAATCTATGCCTTGCTCATTGCCAACCCTGTTCACGGCAGCAACATAAACTCCATTCATGGAGGCGTTGCCGCACATTGCATTTTCCCATCTTTGGGCCGAAAAAGGCTCATTCTTTCTCATGTCATCTGTCCAGCCTATGGCCGTCGGATAAAAAATAAGCTGAGCACCTCTCAAGGCATTAATCCTTGCTGCTTCCGGATACCACTGGTCGTAGCAGATCAATGGAGCTATCTGTATGCCGTTCACTTCAACCTGCACATACCCGAGGTTCCCGGACGAAAAGTAAAACTGCTCGTAATAGTGTGGATCGTGCGGGATATGTATCTTGCGGTATTTCGCAATTATGCTGCCCAGGGGATTGGCCACAAGAGTTGAATTATAATATCTGCCGTCCTCCCCTTTCTCGTAGATTGAGCCTCCGACAAGCGTTATTTTGCTGTCTTTAGCTGTTTTCGAAAGAAATTTTGTGAGCTTGCCGGGTATCTTTTCAGCCAGCCTCAATAATTTCCGGTCTTTTGTCTGCGCAAAGTATCTGGCAGCAAACAATTCCGGGAGGCAGATTATGCTGGCGCCTTTTCCGGCCGCTTCGCGCACGCATTTGGCAGTCTTGCCCAGATTTTCATCAATACTTGCGCCAACTTTTGCCTGCACAAGCCCTATTTTGATTTTATTTAGAGTTGAATGCTTAGCCATGTTGAATGGTGATCCCCTTTAGAATAAAAATCTTACCGGCAGGAATGGTTAATCTCAGCTTACAATGGGGTAGACATAATCCTTGAATCCAAGGGCGACTATTGCAGTGCCAAACTTTTTCCTCGGAACAAAGCTTCTGGTCTGCATCTTGATATCCCTAAGCTCAAAATTTTCAGAAAATCCATTAGTGTAAAGCTCATTGAGGCTGTTTCTCAGAGTACTTTTAGCATCTTCCTCTTCCTCATGGCCGCTGTACTCGGCAACCAGCCCCCCATACTTTCTGCCGGTCGACTTGTCATAAAGCCAGCCGTAGATTATTCCCGCTGTCAGCCTTTTTCCGCTCTCGCCGCTGGAAACAGCCATTATGGTTTCCATGACAGAGCCATAAACTATGTCGTTCTCTGAAGGCTTTCCGGATTCTTCCGCTATACTGGGGAGAATTGACGAATATACCATGATGTTGTACTTTTCAATGCCGGCTTCCTTAAGTGCAAGGTGATATGAGCCTGCGTGGATTGTTATATTGCTTTCTCCGATTCCAGATGTCCAGAAAAATCTTCTTGGCACTCTGTTGCCTATCACTAGCCCGATTTCCTTCTTTTGGCTGTGAGAAAGCTCAGATTTTGGGCTGCGTACCAACTTTTGTTCAAATTGAGAACTCTGTTTGTTTATCAAATCTAATTTTAAACTTGATCGATTCATTTTGATTTCACTGAGTGAAAAATCC
>CAZFEZ010000102.1:0-3057 GCA_964518225.1 uncultured Methanosarcinales archaeon
TGCCGATTGGAACATGCTGGTTAATCATAACATTTTCAACAACTGAATCAAGATTATCAACTTCGCCGACAAGAGCGGCATTTATGATATGCTTTATCGGCGTTTCAAAGGAAGCCCTTGCCAAAACGCTTGACTTGTCGCTTACAACGCCGTATCTTGTGATTCCTTTCACAGTTCCGCTGATGCACATTGTGTCAGCTACAAGCATTATGTGCCTTACATCAACATTCAGGCCCTGGCTCTCTATAACATTGAATATCTCATTTATGATTGCCCTCCGCGCTGCTTCTATGCCGAGAACCTGCTCAATCTCAAACAGATTGTTGGTTGTTGTCCTGTAAGCATCAACTTCCTCAAGCTGAAGAACATCTGCGAGGTTTGAGCCTGCGGTAATTATCACAAATTCATCTTCTCTTTTTACAGGCAAAACCTGGGAAATTCCTTTTATTCCTTTGATTACAATCTCTTTTATTTTTTCCTTTGTCTTGTATGCCTCATTAAAAGTGTCTTCCTTGCTTCTTGACTTCAAAATAAGCAAATCCTTGCTGTCCTTGATGTTATAACCTTTTAGCTGCTTTGCTAGGGCATCCATAACCTTGCTGTTTGTCAGTTCAATCTGCTTCATTTTTTCCTTGTCAAGCTTTACTTCAATTGTGAAATCAGCTATGCTGATTGTGAATTCAGTTGATATGTCCATAAGCTTGGTTTCCCTTATCTGCAGGGCAAGATACCTCAAATCCTCGATTTTTTTGCCGGAAGCGTATTGTTTTTTGAGGTATATTTCCATCATTGGGTTGTCAAGCTCTTTCCTGCCGTCAAGAATTTCAATTATCCTGGGCAGCCCCAAAGTTACATTCATTTCGGCAACGCCTGCAAAATGGAAAGTGTTAAGGGTCATCTGAGTTCCCGGCTCGCCAATTGATTCAGCTGATATAACCCCGACTGCTTCTCCGGGCTGGACTTGCGCATTTCTGTATTCTTCATAAGCGGCTTCCATAACTTTCTTCAGCTTGGTGTCGCTTATCCCTTTTTGGATGCTGTCCCTTATATCCTCAATTATTTTGGACGGCAGCTTATCGTTGTATTCCGAGATTATGTCTGTCATTTTGCTCCCATTATTATTAGTATTATCAGTATTTGCCCTCTAACTGCAGCTTTGGGTAAATTCCAAGCGATTTAAACTCGTCAAGCATTAGCTTGAAAGCATAGCTTATTTCAATGTCATTAACTTCCACATTCTCCCCGCAAACCGGGCAGTACGATTTGTTTTTGTAATTATCTTTTATTGCTATTATTCCGCAGCTGTCGCAAACAGGCACAACAGTCCTGTCGCTGTCAAATCTTTCCTTAAGCAGTAATGATGCGCCATGCGCCACAAAAGTGTCTTTTTCCATTTCACCCAATCTCAAGCCGCCTTCTTTTGCCCTGCCTTCTGTTGGCTGCCTTGTCAGAAGCTGTATCGGGCCGCGGGCTCTCGAATGTATCTTGTTTGCCACCATGTGCTTTAATTTCAGGTAGTACATGTCTCCAATGAATATCTTTGCCTCGTACTGCTCGCCTGTCTGCCCGTTGTACAATGTTTCCACGCCGCTTTCGCAGAAGCCCAATGACAAAAGCTCTTTCCTTAATCTTTCTTCAGGCTCTGCATCAAAAGTTGTTCCGTTAATATAGCGCCCGGCCAATGCGCCTACTTTCCCGGCTATCATCTCAATCAGATGGGCTATTGTCATTCTTGACGGAATTCCGTGAGGGGAGAATATCAAATCAGGCACAATGCCTGCTGCTGAAAAAGGCATGTCGCTTTGCGGCACAATCAATCCGACAATTCCTTTTTGGCCGTGCCTGCTTGTGAACTTATCGCCGGTTTCAGGCACTCTTTCATCCCTCAGCCTGACCTGGATAAGCTTGTTGCCTTCCTCGTTTTCAGTTATCAGGACAAAATCAACAATTCCTTCCTCGCCGTGCTTTAAGTTTACCGAGCTTTCCCTTCTGGTGCTTGAAGCAAGGTTATATTCCTCCATCGAGCTCAGGAACCTTGGAGGCGAGGTCTTTCCAATCACAACATCGCTTTCTTTTACTTTTGCTTCAGGGTATATTATCCCGTCATCTTCCAAAAACCTGTAATCCTTTTCAGTTTTGTATCCTTTAACGTCTTTGTCAGGAATGCATATCTGGTCAATCAGGCCTCCGGCATACCTAAGCTCCTCTGCAATGCTCGGCCTGTAATATGTTGACCTCCCAATGCCCCTGTCTATTGAGCCTTTGTTCAGTATGATTGCATCTTCCATATTATATCCCTTGTAGCTCATTATGGCAACAACCAGATTCTGGCCTGCAGGATGCTTGCCGTAATCAGAAATGTCGTGCATTATTGTATTGACAAGCGGCATCTGGGGGTAGTGAAGGATGTTAACATCCATATCCATTCTCACGGCAAAGTTGGAAGCATAAAACCCAAGTGCCTGCTTCTGGTTTTTGGCGCCTGCATTAAGCCTTGTTGACTGGTTAAAATTGGCATAAGGAACCAGTGAGGTGCAGTAGCCGAGCATTGCCAAGGGGGTTATTTCAAGATGAGTATGCTCGGGAGTCAGTTCGCTTTCAAAAAATGCAACCAGTGCGTTTTCCTCTTCTGCAGCATCCAGGTATTCAACTACGCCCTGCTTGATTAAATCAGACCATGAAATCTCATTTTTTTCCAGCTGTTTTATATGTCTCTCTGTAAGCAATGGAGCTCCGTCTTTGACAATTATCAAAGGCCTTCTTGCGCGGCCTTTTGAGCTTTCCAGCTGGATTTCATTCAATTTTTCGCTGTAATAAACGTTAAGGTTGTCTGTAACTGCAGTTTTTCTTCTCTCGTCCCGTATTTTCTGCACAAATTCAATAGGATTATCCACACTTCCTACAAATTTGCTGTTTAAGTATACTTCTGCCATTTTTTACTTTATTGTTTTCAATCCTATTCCTTTTAGTGATTTCAAAATTTCGTCCTCGTTTGAGCTGCCGGATATTGTGCAGAGCAATGAGAGGTTCTTTCTCAGGCCTATGTTTGTGCCTTCC
>CAZFEZ010000102.1:3067-3977 GCA_964518225.1 uncultured Methanosarcinales archaeon
GCCTTCCGGGGTTTCAATCGGGCATAGCCTGCCGAGATGCGTTGGATGAAGCTCCCTTGCCTCGAAGTTTTCCTGCGAAGCGCTTAACGGGCTTACAACCCTCTGCAAATGCGACAGCGTTTCAAGATAGTTCAATCTTTGGATGCGCTGGCTTATTCCCTTTCTGCCGCCGACCCACACTCCGGTTGCCATTGAAGAATAAATCCTCTGCGTCAGCAGCTTGTCCCTTATTATAACCTTTATTGACGGAAATTTGCCCCTTTTAACAATTCTCTGGAAGTTGTACAGCAAATCCCCGATTAGGACTTTCAGATTCAGCCTAAATAGGTCAGCAAGCAAATCGCCGCTCATTTTAAGCCTCTTGTTCATGTAATGGTCCTTGTCGCTAAGCGGAATCTCCCCGTTGTTTGCGAGAATGTATTTTTTCAGCATTTTGCACAGGTTGTATGCCTTCAGTATCCTGTCCTCCGGCCTGATGCCGAGATGCGGCAGGAGGTATTTGTCCAGAATTTCTTTTGTTCTTTCAGTCCTTACCTCTTTCGACTGCGTTATCCCTATTTTCTTTGCCATATAATCAAGGGCTTCTTCCTCGTTCTTTATGCTGACAAAATCCAAAAGATTGATTATTACCTCATCAAACTGCCTCTCATGAGATATGAATTTTGTTATTTCCTCATCTTTCAGCAGGCCAAGGGCCTTTATCACAACGATAACCGGGATTCTTTTGACTCGCGTAAAGCTCAGGTAGAACAGCCCGTCTTTCATCTTTTCCAGAGTATGGGGTATCTTAAATGAGCCGTATTCCGAGAATAATTTGCCGACAGTCTCGCTTGGGCCGGTTGCGTCACTTTCCACAAGAAACCTGTTTGATGCCAGATCCTCTATTGTGATAAGCACTTTCTCAGTGCCG
>CAZFEZ010000103.1:0-2832 GCA_964518225.1 uncultured Methanosarcinales archaeon
TTTCCCCTAAAAAGCTTTCTGCATGATACTTTGGATTCACTTTCCTGAAATTTTTGCTTTTTTCTATTTCATCAAGATATTTTTGCCTAGTGATTCCTTCCTTGAATTTTATGATGTAAAGCTGCCTTGAATGGTACTGGCCTTTTCCAGGGCTTTCATCGGAAACATCAACATAGTAATGTATGAAGCCCTGCTCTTCGAGCAGTTTTCTTTTCCTGTTAACTGTAGTTACTGGGATTTTTGTGTTTTTTGCCATCTGGTTGTCAGAAATTCTTGGATTCTTGATTAACTCTTTCAGTATTCTCTCCTGCTGCTGGTCGAATTTCCTCATAAAAACCACTTATTAGTGTATAATTAAACAGTTGATTGTAATTAATTGGAATAATCAATGTTGTTTTTTAAATTTTTTGATATACTTATGCTAAATTTGATGAGTAAGCTTTTTATATAAATTATATAAATCGATTATGGGGCTGAAGCATGACTAATCCAGATTTGTTGCGGAATTTTGAGATTTTTGGCATAAAGCCTATTGAAGCACAGCCATTTAATGAAAGGCAAGAGGGAGTTGCCACAAATTTATACAGAATGCCGAAAGTTAAAGAATATTATTTGCGAGTCCACGATGAAATTGGCGGGATAGCTTTTGTTTTGGTGCATCAAAGCGGTCGTGAAGAAGATAATATCTTTCATAACACAGATGGCAGTGGTTTATCTAGGGCAGGTTCTAAGCAATTAAGTCTTGACAAAGCTATTGAACGTTTAGTTTACCAAGCTAGGGGATTTCATCAGCCAGAAGAACACTACAATACTAAACATCTAATTTCAAGCACAGAAGATAATGATTTGAATGGGAGGAGTTAGTTAAACACATTCCAACGAGGTGATTAAAATGAAAGAACAAGAATTAGGGTATCTGGTTGCAGCAGGAATAAGTTTTGTTAAGCATCAAATGAAAATGCCTGTTTATCTTAAGCATGCTGACGGCCTGCACCAAAACGTAATTGATAATCTGTTAACAAAAGGCAGTCATGAGAATGAAATGGTTTTTTTGCCTGAAGGTAAATATTATATAGGAATTGGTAAACATGATCATACCCTTGAGTTTGAAAAAAAGAGTGCGGTAGGGGATAAGGTTAGGCTTAGGTATCTGCACTTGCAAAAAGGCGATGTTGAGTTTGTGGTTGGCCATTCAGATTCAAGTGTATTCTTAAGGGAAGGAAGAGATTACCAATGGAAAAGGGTTAGGATGCAAGGAGAACCAAGCCTTGGCAATCTAGTCAAGCACGTCATACGAGAAGCAGCAGGTATTCCTACCATAGTTGCGAGAGGGTATGATAGAGATACCCAACAGCCTGGCAGATTAAGAGTATTAGACGGTTACAAACTGTACAGTAATGCAGCTAAAAAACCCGGTAACTGAACAGTATTAGCGGGTTACCGGCCACCAAAGTCGCGGCAAACGCAATAAAAAAGCTGGGCACAAACGGAATGCCCTCCTTGATTAGGACTTTTCTGACTTTTCCCTTTTTGTAGAGCCCAACAAGCTTCTTAATCTGGCTCTTGCTGATGCCCAGGTCTTTTGGGCCGCATATGTACTGCTTATTAACGAAAATTTCATTTACAATCCAGTCGCCTTCTGTCAGCCTTGCAGGCTCAACGAGCTTGTGCATGCATGATTTCTCAATCGCCTTGGCAAAAATCCAGAGGTAAAAAGTCGTCAGAATAAGCAATGCAGATGACAGTATCAAAATTCTCAGATACCCGAATTCAACAAAAAAAACTGAGATCAATAATAAAACTAAAACCGCCAATATCACTTTTTTATATTTAACCGCTTTCTTTTGGGATAATTCCTTTTTTGCCTCCCTCGAAAATTTTTTTTTATTCTTAAGAACCAGAAAGACGCTCCACAGCAGGCCATAGGCTGCCCCTACGAGCAATGCATTTACAAAAAATCCAACAAGGAACTGCTGGGTTTTGAAGCTTACATCAATCCCCAGCATCGCCCCGAGCCCCATTATCATCTTGCTGTCTCCGCCGCCCCATTGGCCGGCATAGAACATGATGTAGGCAATGCCGAAGAATATTGCGAGGCCGACTAAGCTGTTTATGATAAATGAAGGATTCGAATAAATCGCCGAGAACAGCAGGTTCAGCCCTACACCGGAAAGTATCAGGCCATAATTAACCCAGTCAGGCACTTCTCTCGTCTTTAAGTCAGTGATTGAGCCAATCAAGAGCGCTGTGAATGACAGGCTATAAGGCACGATTAAAGGAATCAGGCCAGCTTCAAACCAATTGTACACCATATTGGGCTAAAAAACAAAAATGTTTATAAATTTATTTTATTTGGATTGTTACGGGCTAATCCTTTTCAGCTTCCTTAATTAGTTTGCCGTCAATGTAAATGTCAAATAAGCTAGCTGCTTGGTCAAATGGCCTCAGCTCATCCCTGATAATCGCTGTAAGGTTCCTGCTAAGCTTTAAAGAGGCGTAAGGGGATTGTAAAACTATCCGAAATGCTTTGCCATCCCTTTCCCCTACTTGTACATAATACCCTTTTCTTAGGGTACAAATATTAACGGAAATAGTTTCGTTTCCTGGAAAATAATAATATCCTTTAAGATTTTTCAGTAAAAATTCTGTCTGGCTGGGGGTCGAGGCCGGATTGATTCGCATTGAATATGCATAAATTTATGCGATATATAAACTTTTGGAGATTCCAAAATTTGAATGCATAGAAACCTATTTAAACACCCATACATTCCGATAATCTACCTGTGATTGATGATACCGGCATTGCTGGTTGAGGGAGGTAAGCAAAATTCT
>CAZFEZ010000103.1:2867-3957 GCA_964518225.1 uncultured Methanosarcinales archaeon
AATGGTTTATGACGCGCCAAAGGAATTATTGGACAAGGTTTATGAGGCTATTGAGGTAGCCAAGGCTACGGGCAAAATAAGGAAAGGCACAAATGAAGCTACAAAAGCAATTGAAAAAGGCACTGCAAAGTTCGTCGCCATAGCAAAAGATGTAAACCCGCCTGAGATAACAATGCACATACCGATTCTTGCAGAAGAAAAGGGAGTGCCTTGCGTGCAGGTGCCGAGCAAAGAAGAGCTTGGCGCTGCGGCAGGAATAGATGTTCCGACTGGCTGCATTGCAATTGTCCAGGAAGGGGAATCCAAAAAGCTGATCAAGGAAATCGCTGACAAAATCAACAAGTAAAATGGCAAAAGAAGACCCGGCAAAGCATTTGAAAGAGGATCCCTCAAAGAAAAAGGCCCCAAGACCGCATCAGGAAGAGCAGGTAAAAGGCTCGGTGCAGTTTTCGTTTGCAACCCCGGCAAAAGTCGAAGAGATCATCGGAAGGACAGGCACAAGAGGGGAAGCAATACAAATTAGGTGCAGGATAATGGACGGCAGGGACAAGAACAAGATATTAAGAAGGAATGTCAAGGGACCCATACAGATAGGGGACATTTTAATGCTCCGCGAGACAGAGTTCGAGGCAGGCCAGCTCACAAAAGCAGGCAGAGGCTCAGGATAGATTTAAGCCATACTAAAAAATAAACTCAATCCGTTGCCTTCGGCAACAAAAGTTACACTCGGCAAAAATTTTATTGCCAATAAATTTTTGCCTCGAGTATTGCAATAAATTGGCGAGGTGTTGCGTTATGGCAGAAAAGCAACACCGAGCACAAATGTTTGTGCGAAGCACATATTGAAAGAGTAATAAAACATTCAATTCAAACAATCAAATGGCGAAGTGCACTTTTTGCGGAAACAACATTGAAAGGGGAACGGGGAAGATTTACGTCCAGAAAGACGCAAAGGTTTTATACTTCTGCTCATCAAAGTGCGAAAAGAACCATATAAAGCTCGGAAGAAAGTTTCTTGAAACAAGATGGAGCAAAAAATTCAAGAGGGAAAAGCTTGAAGCCCAAGAGGCGGCAGCAGAATGATCGAGAA
>CAZFEZ010000104.1:0-3927 GCA_964518225.1 uncultured Methanosarcinales archaeon
TGCCATCACGGGCCAAAGCGAGAGAAGCGCAGGCGCAATGGTAAGGACAGAGCCTGTTCCGTGCGATTTTGTCCTTGTAGCAGCCGGAAATTTTGATACGATAAAGCACATGCACCCCGCATTGAGGAGCAGGATAAGCGGCTATGGATATGAAATATATATGAAGGAAACAATTCCGGATACGCCCGAGAACAGGAATAAGATTGCTGTTTTTGTCGCGCAAGAGGTTACAAAGGACAAAAAGATACCTCATTTCAGCAGTGAAGCTGTTGACGCGATAGTGGAGGAGGCAAGGAGAAGGGCAAACAGGAAAGGGCATTTAACATTGAGGCTTAGGGAGCTTGGCGGCCTCATCAGGGCAGCCGGCGACATGGCTTTTGAAGACAAGTCAAAGCTTGTCATGAAAAAGCATATAATCGGAGCCAAAAAAATTGCAAGGACGCTTGAGCAGCAGATTGCTGACAAATTCATAGAGCAGAAGAAGGAATATGAGGTCATTGTCACAACAGGGAAAAGAGTCGGAAGGGTCAATGGATTAGCAGTCATTGGGGTAACCCCCCCATATTCCGGAATAATCCTGCCGATTGAGGCTGAAGTCACTCCAGGAGGAAAGGAAGGCGAGATAATCGCAACAGGAAAGTTAGGTGAGATTGCAAAAGAGGCCATCAAAAATGTTTCAGCGATTATAAAAAAGTATTTTGGGGAGGATTTAAAGGAGAAATACGACATTTACGTCCAGTTCCTGCAGACTTATGAGGGGGTTGAGGGCGATTCTGCAAGCATTGCAGTAGCGACATCTGTCATTTCTGCCTTCAAGAATGTTCCTGTAAAGCAGGACACTGCAATGACGGGCTCGCTGTCTGTCAGGGGTGAAGTCCTGCCAATCGGGGGAGTGACTGCAAAGGTTGAGGCAGCAATCGAAGCAGGAGTCAAAAACGTGATTGTCCCTAAGACTAACCTGAAAGACATTATCATAGACAAGGATAAAATGAATAAGATAACAATAATTCCTGTTGAGACTATACAGGATGTCCTGAAAGTTGTGCTGGACTGGAACGGCAAGCAGAAGATTTTGAGGCAGATTGTCGCTGCTGAGTGATTCCATTCCTTAAATTAGGGTTATGTAACGCCTTTGTAGTAACAACAAAATCGAAAGCTTTATAAAGATGGAGTGATTATCAAAATATTATGGAACCAATATTCAAAGAGGAAACTTTGGGACGAGCTCTTAGAGGAGTAGAGGAATACAAACAAAGAACACTTGAAGGTATATTCCAAGAGAATGTAATATTGGGGGAAAATCAGTATCTTCAGGATAAGCAAAGGTGTATTTCAGATGGATCACCAGAAACGCAGGCCAAGTCAATAACTTACGTTATTCCAAGACTGCTAAATGCTACGTATGTTAGTGAAAGAAGCGTGGCAGAATATGGACGAAGTGTTGGTTACTTACGCAAGCTTAGTAAAGAAAGTCCTGAGCAACTGGTTATCTCAGAAGGTTTAACCACCACAAATATTGGTTTATTAAGAGAACTTTTAAAACTTGAGGCACTCATACTCATAGAAGTAAAACTTGAATCCGGCGGCGGTATTAGGCAGATATTAGAGGATTTGTCTGAAAAAATGGATAAGGAGGTAATACCAAAATATGGGAAAGACCGTCGATCAAGGAGCACCGTGGATAACTATCAACGTCTTATTAAGGACTTGAGTAAACAGACTAACAATAATTCTGCTGAACCAAATAACCGTATGCATTTGGTAGGAAGAAGTTAATATTTAAAACAATTATTTCCAATTCACCTCGACATCATCAGTCCTCTCATAAGGATGAATGTCAATTTTTTCATATTCTTTAGTTGCTTGATTTCTGTGTAAAATTCCAAGCCAGCTAATCATAAGCCCATTATCGACCATAACTTCATTCGGCGGGGCAAAGAATCTTGCAGTTCTTTCCTGACACATTAACTTGCACATCTCTCTCAGCCTTTTGTTGCACCCAACACCGCCGCCAATAACAAGCTCATTCTTATTAGTGTGGGCCATTGCCCTTTCAGAGACTTCGACAAGCATCGCAAACACAGTTTCCTGCAATGAATAAGCCAAATCCTCAGGAGAGTATCTCTTTGAGTCGTACTTTTGTTTTAGATTAGTCAAAATTCCGGAAAAGCTTACATCCATTCCCTTCACAACATAAGGAAGTTCAATATAATTCTTGCCCTTCACTGCCAGTTTTTCTATTTTAGGCCCGCCCGGAAAACCCAACCCGATGTACCTCGCAAAGGAGTCAATGAAATTTCCTACGCCTTGGTCAAGTGTTTCTCCAAAAACGCGATACTTTCCGCCTTCGTAAGCAATTACCTGCGTGTTTGCCCCGCTGGGGTACAGCAAAACAGGGTCTTTTGCTTTGGTCAGCAATTTTCCGATTTCAAGATGGGCAATGCAATGGTTGACTCCAACAATCGGAATGTTTAATTTGCTTGATAATTCCAATGCTTTTTTCATTCCCACAAGCAGGCAAGGCGCTAACCCGGGCCCCTGTGAAAAAGAGATTAAATCAACATCACTTGATCTTAAATTTGCGCTCTTCAAGGCATCTTCAACAACTTTCTCTTTTACATTCTCGTGATGCTGCCTTGCTTCGCTTGGATGAATTCCGCCTTTCTCTGTTGTATATGCATCCGTGACATTGGCGTAAATCCTGCCTTTGCCATCAATTATTCCGCATCCAAATGTATGCGCTGTTGATTCTACTCCCAAGCATATCATGCACAGCATGAATTGCCGGTAATTTAAAAATTATCCTACTTAATGCAGGTATGCGCTGTTGGCCATATTTTGGCAGAATTCCAATGCGGGCCTTCCCTATGATATACATTATATATACATCACTATTAAATAGGCGGCCATCCAAACAGGAAATAAAAAGATATTTCAAAAGACCTCATGATGGAAAAGGGCCCCGTTATTATAGATTTTGATGGAGTTATTGCCAATACTCCGGAACTGAAATCAGATTGGATAAGGAAAAACCTGAATCTTCTCGTGCCAAGCTGGCATACCGACAGGGAAAACTGTATCCCATTGATTGGCGAGCAGAATTATGAAAGGATGGCAGAAGAAGTGTATACAGACTCAGGTATTAGCGAAATATTAGGCATGCGAAATGGAATCTACAGGCTTAAAAGCCTTGGATTTAAGCTTTATGTGCTCACAAGCAGAGCCCCCAACCGCCAGCAGTATGCCCGCAAATGGCTATCTGAAAAAGGCCTAATGCAATATTTTGAAGATTTTCTTTGTATTGATGGAAGTTCAAAAGCGCCATTTATTGAAAGGCTCAGTCCTTATGCAGTGATTGATGACGAAATGAGATTTCTCATGAACCTTGACAATAACCTGTTAAAAATACTTCTTACAACCCCTCAGCATTGCAAGGAGTGCAAAATTGGGGATAATCACACGAAATTTAGGAATCAGAGTAATGTTATTTGCGCAAGCCAGTGGGAAACGGCCGTAAATATGGTCGAATATTCCGCTTTAAAATCACAAATTTGACGGAACAGTAAAGAAGGGTGAGTTTTGTCAAGTACCGGGCAAATTATGCCAGAACGCATCCAGACAATGAATGGTGAAGCAGCAGAAGGTTCTCTTTAGTTCTTTAAACAAATATATAACTTAAATTATAAATCTCTATATTTTTTGTGCAATAGTGCCATATCCATTTCAGGGGTGCGGGCTTCAATAAATATATTTCTGTTTTCTTCGTTGCGTTCGTGAGTTTTATTTTCTTAGAGGTATGATTAGTAATGTAAATTCTAAGTGTTAGAATTAAAGGTAGAAAATAAAACCATGCATAGGCTTGATCCTGCAATATAAACTAGGTATGGACTGTTAGTGAGCGCATGCTGAACACGTCGCCGAAGCTTC
>CAZFEZ010000105.1:0-1487 GCA_964518225.1 uncultured Methanosarcinales archaeon
AGAAGATTGTGCAGGATATTGCAGAAAAGAAAGGAAGCTTCAAGATGAAATACCTGACTGATGCTGATCTGAAGAAATGCTTCACAGCGTCAGCTTCTGCATGGGAAAATGAAGCGAGAGTTTACTCTTTCATGAGGTACAGCTGCGACAGGATTTTCGGGCACTCCTCTCCATCAAGATGGACTGAAACAAAGGTTGATGAAGAGCTGTTGAGGAAGGTGCAGGCTCCTGACAGCTGCGCATCTGATGGAGATGATCGAGGCCAGCCTTTAAGAGCAGAATACTGCAGGACAGCTATTAGTTCATTTCCATTACTTCCAAAAGGAGGGTATAACCCCGATGATAAATGCTTTATAGTGCAGACTGACAAAGGCAAGGCACTGTATAAACTTAGTGATCCAGTGGGGGGAGAGGTATATAAAATGGATATAATCACAGGGCCATCACAGCTCGAAACAGATTATGTCAAGAAGATAGACGAAGTCAATTACCTGACGCATCAATCAAAAACCTGCCAGCAAATTTGCGGAGGTGCTGCCCAAGGAAATAAGGGAAGATTGCAAATAAATCCAGACAAAACAATAGACATCATATCAGATAAAAATGGGAATACTGTCTATGGTGAATGCATAACTGCCCAGAAATGCAGATCGTTGAATACTAAAGATGCTGAAAAATATAAATATCCTGTGATAGAGAAAGAAAAAAAGAGGACTATAACATCTGATGGAAAGACAATTGAAACAATTGAAGATGTTGTAAAGCGAAAAGAAGTCAAGTACGCTCGTACATGGGGCTATACAAAAGATTGCTTTTACGATTTAAAAGACCCATCAACAGACGTTGTTGGTACATCACCTGAAACAAAAGAAGTATGCTGCTGCATAAGTCTAACAGATTCAAAAACACCCGCAACAAGCTACTACCAGCCAGATGACCGGCCAATATATGAAACACCAAACTCTGTTGTCAATGTCGTGCATGAATCAAAAATACAGCCCGGGCAAACTCCGCAAGGCAGCTTATCTGGTGATGGCAAAGATAACACGGCATACGCAGATATGAAATGGAGCTACAGGTACTGGAAGGAAAGATTTGAGGCTATTGGGCCGGATGGGAAACCTCACAATGAATACAACAAATACAGGTACACTGAAGGAAGAGACTTGCCTGCCTGCTTTGGGCAGAATAGCTGGCTTTATGAAAATCCACTGGGGCTTTCATTTGGAAGTCCTGACAGGGTGCTAACGCTTAATCCGTCAAAAGACCATGTAGCAGCGCTGCAATGTGTGCACCTGACCGGGATAAGCCAAAGGATACAGTTCCTCAAGAACTTGATGACATCAATGTCAACATGCCTGATACAGGTGAGGACAAGCGGCAGGGGAGATTCAGGAGCATGCAAGGAACTGTTCACGCAATACCTTTGCAATGCAATCTGGCAGATTGTGCAGTTCTTGGTTGACAAGGGATGCACTAATCAGGAG
>CAZFEZ010000105.1:1497-3885 GCA_964518225.1 uncultured Methanosarcinales archaeon
GATATGCAGACATCATTATCTCAGGAATACGGAAATGCAAAGCTTAACGAGCTTCTAGGCACAGGAGAGGAAAGCATTGCAAGAAAAATCTGCCTGGGGGCATTCGGATATGACTGGGAGTTTAATGTGAAAAATCTTGTTGATGCCGCATATTCAACATCGTTTGCAACTTTAGTTCAGGCAATCACAAGCTCGAGGGAATTTTTAACTGTTGATCCTGTGACCCACAAGCCGAAGTATGAGTACCGGGCATCCTGGATAATAAACCCGGGTTGCGATTTTGAAAGATATGACGTTTATCTGGCTTGTGTCGGAAGAAAGCAACTTGATCTGTATTCAAACCAAATAAATTGCGGAGCTGTCGGAGCGCCTTCAGTTTTATATTCTATAAAGGGACCAACACTTGGCTTAGAGCCATCTACCGGATTCAATCAATGCGACTGCCTTGGATTACCGGATGAAAAATTAAAATCCATCAATCCGGGAAAAAGCCTCAAGCAAAATGTTCTCGAAGACAGGGCATTCCATCAAGTTATTGACGATAATTACAGGTATGATCATCTCAAGTTTGTTCTAAGGCCTGATAGGAGAATACCTTCAAACCTTAAGCCAAACTGCTTCCCTACAGGATATGATGACGGCACGTTTTATTTCCCGATAGCTGACAGGACTGCAAGAGACTTATTTGACTGCAGGGTTGATGCTGCATCCGGAGCATTGATATGCGGGTCCGGGGCTGCATTCTCGTCTCAAAAAGGAACTGCTGAATTCCTTGACTTATTCATTAATGGTGAGAATTCAATTAGCAAGCCTGATTTGGTGTTTGATGCGGGGCAGCCGTTGAAGATTGATACTACTATCAGGAACATAGGGCAGAATAAGTGCATAATTTTAAAATTAGACAACCAGAAAAAGGCAGAAATGGTGAACCAAGAAGGGATACAGCAGTATACCATTCTTACAGACACAATAACACTTGGCGCATCTACTGATATCTCTTCAAATAATCCCGGCATTCAAATCGGGAAGGTAAACTTAGGAAATCAGGAAGAAGTCTCTATTGTGGCTAACTTTTTGGATGGTAATAAGGACGATGCCATAACTCTTGGTAGCGGTCCTGATACACTAAGTGTAGACAATGGGCAGCCGTTTACAATGGACCAAATAGCGCAGAATACAATTAAAATTGGCACTGGCACCGACTTAATTGAGATCTCATTTGAAAACGGACAATTGACGATAACAAAAAAAGGAGCTAAGATTGTAATATTGTTAGTAGAGCCTCAAAAGAATCTTATTGGAGGGGTTACATCAAAAAAAGATGGTGCTGTGTTTGTAACTGCAGTCATAAGAATACCCAAACAACTACCTTCAACAAGCCAATTGCCACAGCAATCAGCAAAACGACTTACCATAGACTTAGTCAATACACGAGATGACACTGGATTTGGAGATATAAGCTCATGCAACGAAAACGACAAAGTTTTGGCAGCAAGCGGTAATCCGCAACAAAGAGTAGTCACAATAACAATACAGCAGAAGGCAACAGGCACTCCTGCTTTTAGAATAAACCCAGACCTAACCCCTCCAGTTAAGAAAGATACGCCTAATCTTAACATTATTACAATAACCTCGACTGTCTTCCTTAAAGATGGGATAGATAATGTGCAGTTGAAGTGCAAAATGCCGGACGGAAGAGATTTAAGTCCTGTTGGCGGCACACCTTTTGCAACTGATAAATACAGATTTGACATTCCTACATCCGGTCTGGAATTGGCTGGAAAATATGACTGCGATATTGCAGCCAAAAGCAAAAAAGGAGAAGAATTCTCCGGCAAAACAACATTTGAAGTTCAATGTGGGGATAAAGATAATGGCTATGCAACTTGTCAGGATGGATGTTTATCGGATAAAACCATTTCTAAAGGCTTATTGTGCTACAACCAGAATGCCGATCCAGATGATGTGGATAAAATTCAAATCTGCTGCAAACCATAAAATGCCAAAAAACATTATCTTAAATTCACTGGAAAGCGCATTTGCACTGATTTGGAAAAATAAATTATTGTTTGTCTTATTGTTCATCCTGCAGATTGTTTTTTTTGGTGTTTTTTCATACGTTAATCTGGCATACCAGACCAGAATACTTGAAAATTCAAAGGCAATAACTGATTACTTAAGCCAGCAAAATCTGGACGACATTTCAGTAGCTTCAAACGTAATTGAGCAAAAAAATCTTTTGGGAGACGACCCTTTGCTGATAAGCAGGAACTTTAACGAGATTGTTAAGAATTTCAGGCTTTACCTGATTTACATTTTCATATTGCTGGTTTTTTCAGTTTCAATATTTTGGGCTGTAACCTACAAAATAATGCATAAATCGAATTT
>CAZFEZ010000106.1:0-3690 GCA_964518225.1 uncultured Methanosarcinales archaeon
TCATGCATCTTCCTCTTGCCATAAGCTCACCTCAAAATTTTAAATTAATCTAGGATACCGAAAATTTAGTATTTTCGGATACGTTCGGAAATCTGCGATTTCCGCCCGTTTTAAGCCTATAGACTGTTCATACATCAAGTTATATATAAATATTTGGTTTTTTATGAATGAATTGCTACTTGTCAAAAACCACAATTTACAGTCATTTGTAAGTGGTTTTTAAGCATGCCCAAGAATCTCAGATTTTTGACATTTGGGTTGATAATCACTCTGCAATCTCCAGCAATTCCTTGATATCATTAATCTCATAATCTGCCTTCTTCCCTTTGCCTTTGGGGTTGCCGTATCTTGCGAAGCATGTGGGCATGCCGAGCTTCTTTGCCCCTTTAATGTCACGCTCTGGCCTGTCACCAACCATCAGGCATTCGCTTGGCTTTGCCTTCAGCTTTTGGAAAGCAAATTCAAATGGCTTTGTGCTGGGCTTCATCTCTTTTGTATCATCAAAGGTAACAACAACATCAAACAAATGGTTTATCTTCATCGAGACAAGCCTTATCCATGCTTTCAGCCTTGGTGCGTCTGAAACTATGGCAAGCTTTATCCCTCTTTTTTTCAGCTCGAACAAAACACCAATCACGTGAGGGTATGGCTCAAGATACCCCATCCTTACCCTCCTGTAAGCGACAATTCCGCTTGCCAACACTTCATAGTCAATCTTCTTGGCAACCTTCATTAGGAATTTCTGGAATATTGTCCTGTCTTCCAGCCCATGTCGGTCATACAGCGTGAACAGCTCTTTTGTTGCTCTTTCCTTATTGGTTTCAAGACCGGCGCCTATCATGGCAGTGATCGCAGCATCGCAGCTCAGCTTCTTCATCGTCATGAAATCAATCAAAGTGTTGTCTAAATCAAAAATTACTGCTTTAATCATGAGAGAAAGAGAACTTGTTTATTATATAAAAGTTGTTGAATGTTGGATATCTGCAGGTGGTTCTAAACATTACATTATTGAGTTAACACTCTAAGTGTTTATACCTAAGAAATTCATAAATGGTTTAATTGACGGCCTTCTCTGGTAAGTTATGACGTCACGGGCATATTCAACTATTTTATCCACCATCACATTATGTGCCCTATTTGCCGCAGCAATCTCGGTGTCATAAGCAGTAGTCCATGCTTTTCTTGATGATTTAACTTTATTTAAAGCTTCTTGATGTTTTGTCATAATGTAGGTTACCATCTCATCAGCAATTCGTACGATTCTTTGCTGGTTAGGCGAATCCTTGCTCGATAGTTCCGCCAATTCTCGTAAGACTTTGGCAGCTTTATCGTTTCCTGAAACATAAAGAGAACCAAAAACATTATCAATGAGTTTTATAGGGTTCGAGTTTTCTGGCAAATCATATGTTGTTGTAAAAAATTTTCTTACGAAATAATAGGTAGTGCCCATCAGTCTTACATCTGCCTCACCCATTTGTAGAAGGACTTCTTCATCAGCATCTGGTAAAATCTTTCTGTTTGTTAGGAATGTGTTTACTATGCTATCCAACGTTGACACATCGACCTTTTCACACTCTGCAAATAAAGATATTGCTAAATTAAAACTTTCACTATTCTGATAAAGCAATCTATGGGCCAAAGCTTCCTTTACCAACGCAGGCGTACTCAATTGATTCATACTCTAATCACCCTTTTTGAAAGTATCATTACGTTTTTAAACCTTTCTCTTTTCATCACTTTATAATGGTATTTTATTTCATTCCAAATGCTTTTTAAAAAAATCCAAAACTTTTTCCTCGTATTTCACTGCATTTACTGAATGCGTCATTCCATGCTCTGCGTTTTCAACAATCCAAAGCTCTGTTTTTTTGTTGGCGTCATGCAATAAATACGCTTCGCTGACAGGAATCTGCGAATCTTTTTCAGCGTGAATTATAAGAATCGGGATTTTTATATTTTTTATATTGTCAACGGGATTAACTTCGTCAATATTTATTCTTAAAAATAAGATTCCATAAATTTTTGTCAAAAAGGCTAATGGATATTTTAAAAATGAAAATATGCGGTACATGCGTTCAGACATGTGGCTCAATCTTGCATATGCGCTGTCGCTAACTATTGCCCGGACATTCTCATGATTGGCCATCAGGGAAACTGCCCCACCCAAAGAAAAGCCGTAAAGGCCTATCCTAGTAATATCCCTCTCTTTTTCCAAATATTCGATTGCTCCAATCAAATCATTTTTTTCAAGATAGCCTGCAGTTGTAAACCTGCCTTCACTCTTGCCAAAACTCCTGAAGTCAAACAAAAACACATTGAACTCTTTTGCGAGAAACTCAGCAGTTCCAAGGAGATTGGCCTTGTCGGCAGGATACCCGTGCATGACAATAATTGCTGATTTTGTTTTGTTATTGGGCAAAAACCAGCCGCTGAGCTTAACATCATCCGTGCTATTAAGATTAATTTCTTCGTATTCCAAGCCCAAGTCAGAAGGCTCGCGGTTTGTAATTATCTTCATAGGGCGGATTGACATAAAAAATGCAGATAAAGATAAGAATACCAAAAACAATAAAATGAAAATTAACACCTTAATCAGCAATTGCATATGGAAACCCTTATCCCAGTAATTTAAAAATATTGTTATGCAAACCCCAATCAAAACATATAGCAACCTTTAAAAATTAACTTCCATTCTAGAATGCAATGGAAACTCTTGAATCATTGAAGTGGCTGAAGGAGCATAACCTTTATGACTTGTCGTACAAATTTTCGCTTTCCCTGAAGAAAATATTTACGCCGTGCCTGGCAGTACAAGACGAAAAAGTCCTCATAGTTGGAGATTTGGGATATGAGAACAGGAACGTGGCGGCAGTGCTGTCGGGGGCATATTACCTTGCGGCTGAGCAGTTAAATCTTGATGCAAAACTGATATTCCAGCATGTGAAGTCAAGGGGGGATTTTTCCGATGAGGATGTTGTAAGTGGATTGTCAGACCTCAGGACAGGAAACATAATAATTCTGAACATGTCTGACAAATTAGGCAATATCAAGGAGCTCGGCAAAAGCTTCAGGAGATGGGCGGCAAAAAAAAATCACAGATTTATTTCTGCAATGAGCCTGGGGGACCTGGCTACAAGCAATATAGAGCTGATTTTGAAGGCAATAGATGTGAATTACAAGCCGTTGCAGACGCAGCATGAATCGATAAGGCAAAGGCTCGAAAGGGCGAAAGAAGTCCGCATTACAACTCCGGCAGGCACTGATTTTTATTACGACAAAAGCGGCATAAATGCAATATCTGCTGATGGCAATTATACAATGCCCGGCACAGGAGGGAATCTTCCTGCAGGGGAAGTTTACGCCCCGCCTAACGGCAAAAAAATAGAGGGAAAAATCTTCATAGACGGCAGCTCAAGAACGCATGAGCACACGATTCTAATCAGAAAGCCTATAGAATTAACTGTGATGGGTGGAGAGATAACCGAAATAAAAGGCGGGGAAGAGGCAAAACAGCTCGAGAATACGCTAAAATGGGCAGCTTCTGTTGCAAAGAACCCCGGCAACGTAAGAAGAATCTGCGAGCTCGGAATCGGGCTGAACCCAAACGCCCAGATAATAGGCGCGATGATTGTCGATGACAAAACTCTTGGAACAGCGCATATAGGCATTGGCTCAAATTACTGGTTTGGC